>JAHIOG010000466.1 GCA_018895675.1 bacterium | reverse complement strand
GGATATATAGGTTTTCGGGTGTTAGGTTTTTGTAGAAAACTCATAAGCGGTTACAGTCTCTTCCCATTCTTTATACTCAGGTATTTCATCAGTATACATTGTTAAAAGAATCAAACGAATAGGATATAGTTTTTATAATTAAATCAAGATAAATGGGGGTGATTACATCATGATACTTTCAGCGCAATTTTTTTTATTTATTTCTCTCAATATCCTAACTTATGTTCTAAATAGACTATGTTTATTCTGCGTTTTTTCTGACTTTTCGCCTGATTAAATAATCCATATTTCCATAATGTAGACTCTATCTCATCCATAGGTAAGATATAATAGTATAATTCCCCAAAAATTAATTTAATTAACACACGAGTACTCAACATCAGAGAGAAAATTTTTTGTGAAAGAAGATTTCTCTTCAGAAACGATTTTATTCTCTCGGGTAGAATCTGGAAGCTTATATCCAATGGGTTAGCACAATAATACTCTTTGATAGAACCGAAAAATTCTTGTTCTTTGGCTTTTTGAGACATTAATCTTTTGTACTTCTCAAAGTACTCTATACATAATTGAATATATCGAGGAATGAATTTTGTAGAATGTAACAATTTAGGAATGCTATCTCTATAAAGCTCGTTCATATCTCTTAATATTTGATATGCATAATCTAATGCGTCGTAACATAAAGAAATGGTTGCCAATTTAAATAACATAATTATTTTGTCGTTTTCGTCAATATTCGATTCTATAATTTCTCTATACTTCTTGAGAAAGAGTGCATCTCCAATAAAAACAAATCCTGTGCCTCTTACTTCATTTAAACTATTTGCATAATGTAATGTGGAGCGACACTCCAAAGAAGTAAGAAAAAATTTTTTCTTGGTTAAATACTTAAATATTTCATCAAATTTTTTTTGATTTTTACGAAGATTTACAAACTCTACTTCTGAGATAACTCCTAAAATGTGGTAATCAAGAAGTTTATCCGCGCCCTCCAAAACATCATAGTCCGCACCTTCTACATCAACTAATAGAAAATCAGGGGGGTTTATCTCTTTTTTCATAAAAAGTTCATCTAAAGAATGACATTCTACCAATATCTTTTTCTGAGGTTTGAGTTCCTTTTCCAATGAAAAATTCCAATCGTATGCTGTATCTATAAACTCACTAAACTCATTGTTAAATTCAAGCAAACTGGAACTACTCGGCTCATTATTAATATAAAACATTCTTTTTTCAGCTTTGTTGCTAATGGCTGTAGGAATAAATTCATAATTAATAGAGGAACTTATAGGTTCATGACGTCTTTTGTCCTTCTCAATACATTCCATATCAGCGTCGTATAAGGTAAAATGTATATCGTCTCTAAATTGAGAGAAAGGATTATCTTCCATCTTTATCCCTCTTGAGCCTACGTGATGGAATTGAAACACAAACTTTTTCTCCGATTTTCTTTCATCAGTTTCACAAATGTTTTTCCTACCCATCTCATATCACCATTTTTACACATTTAAGCATCATGTCAATACCAAGACTGGGCATTTAGGAAAACCTACAGTACCTACAATAAGCATAATTACTCCGACTACGGTTACTATCATCCATTTTCTTCTGCTTAGCCAAAGACATTCCCATCTACATCACCTCAGTGTAAATGACCTTCAGACTATATAATCGTTGCCTTTATGGGCAACAAAGCATTTTGAAATGTAACATATATATAAACTGATTGTGGCAACACTACAACTCAGCAAAATAGCAAATGTTCTCAGCAGTGAAACAAATCGTGAAATAATTAAAATACTCCGTCAGAAACCTATGACAAACATGGAAATATACACCCGAATGAAAACAAAAATTGTGTGTAGAGAAAGCATTTTCAAAGCACTAAAGAAATTGGTCAATACTGGATTGGTAGAGAAATTTTATGACAAAAAGAAACGGGTACGCTACAGGCTGTTTCATTCAAAATATATCATAGATTTGACTAAAGAAACTGTAGAGCCATTTCAATAGGTCACTATATTTGTATACCCCGTACTTTCACGACTTCATTATCGCAGCCAAAAATATTCCGAGTGCGACAAGTGCGCCTATACCTGCGCCAACGATTACAATAACAGCGTCATATATTAGTTGCAGGTTCCATGCTGCTTTTGTTGCCTCGTATCCTGTCATAAGATAGTAAAGCAGTCCTATGAATATTATCCCAACAATTATTAATGCGCCGCCTATGCCTCTGCTTTTTCCTGAGCCGAAGTACGCCGCAAAAAT
>JAHIOG010000465.1 GCA_018895675.1 bacterium | reverse complement strand
TCGTAAAAAACTTTCTCCGCTGGCGATGCCCCAGGAGATAGAATATGTGAAGACCCTGCCTAAAACCCGCAGCGGTAAGATCATGAGACGGCTTCTGCACGCCAGAGAATGGGGCGAGGAAATCGGCGATACGTCCACTCTTGAGGACGATGAATAAAACTTTGCCACCAAGACACGAAGGCACGAAGAAAAAACTACTATTAATTAACTTAGTGTCTTGGTGACTTTGTGGCTGAATAATTTCAAAAAATCAACATAGGAGAGAAGAAAAATGGAAGAGATCAGAGATGTTGTATTGGAATATGTTATTGAAGAGTATCTTGAAGACGAAGACGAGGAAATTAGCTATGAAACGCCGCTCATTTCAGGTGGAATTGTAGATTCGTTCTCGATGGTGTCACTAAAAAGATTTCTGGAAGCGAAATATAAAATATCGATACCAGACGAAAAGGCGTCGCCGGAAGCTTTTGATACGGTAAATAGTATTACAGCCCTGGTTAAAGAAATTACCAGTTAAAAACCAGAGTGATGTTTCATGGTGTTAAAAATTGGCGATATATGTAAAAACAGTCAACCATTAAGCGGAATTCACATGGTTGGCAAAACCAAATATTTAGACGATTCTTAAAATTGATAAAGAAGGGGTTGTTATGAGTTTTAATGAAAAAATCAGAGCCATGTATGTTGAGCAGATAGAGGGCATTAAGGACGCCGGAATCTTCAAGCAGGAAAGACTTATCCATTCTGCCCAGGCTGCCGATATCGAAGTGGAATTCCCCACCGGGTCTTCGCTGAAAAAGGTGATCAACATGTGCGCCAATAATTACCTGGGACTTTCCAGTCACCCGGAAGTAGTAAAAGCCGCCCACGACGGGCTTGATACGAGAGGATATGGAATGTCTTCGGTACGATTTATCTGCGGCACGCAGGATATCCATAAAGAACTGGAAAGAAAGGTCACCGAATTTCTCGGAACAGAAGACACGATTCTTTTTCCATCTTGCATGGACGCCAACGCCGGCGTCTTCGAAGCTATTCTCACGGATGAAGATGTGATGATCTCCGACAGATTAGTGCATGCCTCAATCATCGACGGTATCCGTCTTTGCAGCGCAATGCACGATACGTTCAAACATTCTAATATGAGCCACCTGGAAAAGAAACTGCAGCTTCATGCCGATAAGAGGTTGAAAGTTGTGATCACAGATGGTGTATTCAGTATGGATGGCGATACCGCAAAACTCGATGAAATGGTTGCGCTTTGTGAAAAGTATGACGCAATGTTATTTGTGGATGATTCTCATGCGACGGGATTTATTGGGAAAACCGGACGCGGAACCCATGAGAAATGCGGCGTCTTCGGAAAAATTGACATCATTACCACTACTTTCGGTAAAGCGCTTGGCGGCGCATCCGGCGGATGTGTCTCCGGACGTAAAGAACTGGTCGAACTGTGCCGGCAGAAAGCGCGCCCATATCTGTTCTCGAATACAATCGCGCCGGTTGTGGTTTCCGGTGTGCTCAAAGTGTTGGATATTTTATCCGAGAGTACTGAAAGGCGGGACAAACTGGAAAAGAACACTGCATATTGGCGGAAAGGGCTAACAGAAGCCGGATTTGTATTAAAGGATGGTGATACGCCAATCGTCCCGGTGATGCTGTTCAATGCGAAATTATCCCAGAATATTTCTAATGACCTGTACGATGAAGGCATTTATGCTATTGGCTTCTTCTTTCCGGTTGTTGCCAAGGGGCAGGCACGTATCCGAACCCAGATCTCCGCCGGGCATGAAATTCACCATCTGGATAAAGCACTGGACGCTTTTATTAAAATCGGTAAGAAATACGATATTCTCAGCAAGACCAAACAGGAAATCATTGAAATGTACGGACTATAATATTTGAGTTTTTATGAATTATTTCTGAAACGATATCTGGAACTTGGAATAGCCTTCAGAATTAATTAACCCGATGATGTCTCTTGGGAGGTATGATACGATATACAATATCAACCAGCAATTGTAAATACTACATTCTGTATATTAAATTCGTAGGTTGCGTAACAGGGTTAATTGCGAAGGCAAAAGGACTTCGAATTAAAAATGGATAGTAATCATAAAAAAGTTCTATTCTCCCGAATGATGGATAGGTTGAAATCGTTTAAACCTGTTAATTGGAATGATATTACCGATGCTCTGTCAGTAGTTAAGGAAAACGCTCCCCCGCTTGAGCCGTTTGACGAAGCTGAATTCTTTGAAAAAGTCCGAAAGGGTATTGGTTTCTTGACTTTTGCTTTTGGAATTGACGGCGTTTCAATCGAAATATCGAAGTATGCTCAATGCCTTCAAAATATTCTTTCCAATGAAGAAAAGGCGTCGATCCATTTGATTGCCGGAGATTTTTATTCTCAGGCTGATAGCGTAATTAAACCGGAATGGCATAGATTCCATATCCCACGCGTCAACGGATGGTTAAAATGGGATAGCGGTGTGTGGTTTGATAAACTTTTTTACAGGGACATGCCGGAAGGAAGCCCGGAATCTGATGAAGTAGCTGTTGCAATCTGGAATCAGGCGGTTGGTCTTGCAGAAAAGTTGGGCGCTTATATTGCTGAAAAAGATATATCACTTCTGATTCCTGTAAATGTTAATTCCAACCCGGGGAATTTGGCTACAGGAATGTGCACCGTCTGGTTTCTGAATTGATGGGCATCTATGTTATCAACTCAAATCATGACTTCTACTGGGAAGGTGGTAAACCGGCTTCGCAAAAGAAAATTGACGAAGCATCTGGGCCCAGAGATAAGTTTTTCCGCAACATAGCTAATCGCCCCTTCTTTTCTATGTTCGAGAAAATTTATCCATGGAATGGTAAACGCTGGCTGCAGGTTAATATTAATAAGCCTCAATCGAATAATCTTGTCAAAAAATTGGGGTTTCCAAAGGATCGTGTCTTTGAGATTTCAACCTCTGTAAGTGATGAATTTTTCAAAAAGTATACTCAGGATGAAATTAAATCTGTTCGTTTACGAATGGCTCACATTCTTTCGGACGGCAAACCAATGATAAATCCCATTGCCGTTAAACCGCATTTGGAAAAATTGAAAAATTGGATGAACAAGCAAAAACCATTGGTATGTGCTAATCGCGATGGGCTAATTCTGGATTTAACTTCCGACTGTATTTTTTATTTCCTTCAGCCGACGCGCATAATAGACCGAAAACGCATCGAGAAAGATTTGCATCTGATTACTGCATTGCTAAAACATCCAACATTCCGGTGTGAATTTGAGCGGAATACGGAACGGAAAATTATTCTTCATATTACAGGTCCCGCTCCCATTGAACATCAAGCCGATTTAGAGACTGTTCTGAAAGCCTATATCAATGTACTTTCGGAAGTTCCAGATTCAATGGCTGACCGGATATTTTTAGCATTCTCCGTAGGTAAGGAAGAGCATCTTTGTTTTTTTGAAAAAGGATTCAAAAGCCTCTGCATTGAAGATATTTACAGGCTTGCCACGGCAATAGTTTTTCCCAGCGAAACAGAAGGTCGGGGTTTGCCAATTATCGAGTCGTGCGCCGCCGATATAGCCAAATGGCAAGTCAAGTATTTTTTGACAAGGTATTTAAGCATGATTAATTATCTCTACATATCAGGCAGTTGCCTGACATATTTTGCAATTCCAGTAACGTTATGGATAAAATCAATATCTCTCTTATATTTATACGCAGTTTTTACTCGGTTATAGTCTTTGAGATAATTATCTACTGCTCTTTGGGTATGGTTGCATTCTCTGGCTACATCCGCCGGGTCTTTTTTTTCAAACATCACCTTTTGAACAATTGTTTTTTTATGAGATATTGTAGATCCCATATCGTGTAATGCCCCTGTATGGGGTAAGATACAGTTATGCTCTTTTGTCAAAGACATCCCTTTGGGGCTCATATTGAATTCTTCTTTTAGAGGTATCAGATGTACTTCTTAACATTAATAGTGAAATATCACGGTTAGAGAGGATCCCGCCTTGCTTATAGGCTTCATTAATTATTCTAGCGATTGATTTTTCTGTAATTTTTGATACGGGCTTACCTTTAGCAAGTTCTCCGATATCTTCCTCGGTAATTAAAGACAATATCACAGGGACAAACCTGCGATTAGGAGAATCTCCCCTTGTGCTTTTATCAAGCGCTGTCCACAGAACCTGACCAGGTCTTAAATTTTTTGCTTCAGGTGAATACTTATCGAATAGTATGATAAGTTCTTCTACCAATTTCTCTCTTAGGAGGGGTCCAAAATGTCGGGAAAGTGTTTTTGACAGGAAATCATCAAGCACTTGTTTGAAAAATCTATGTTTCGCCGAATTGTAACGTTTATAAGCAAACGATGGTTTAATCATTTGAGTATTGTCCTTCTTCCTTATCAACTTGCTGGTGTTTTA
>JAHIOG010000464.1 GCA_018895675.1 bacterium | reverse complement strand
TGCCAGAGCTAAAAAAGGCGAATCCGTAACATCAATATCCTTTAAAATATCCACAGCCAGAGCCATATTTTCATTGTATTTCTCTTTTGGCACTAACCGGATATGCTTCTGCAAAAGCAAAAGAAGAGCGTCAAACTCTTCCTCGTTCATTTTGGATTTCTTCAACAGGAGTTCCTTATGCTTCGTTATCTCGTTGAAAATATATTCAGGCGCATGCAGTTCAAATACATCGCTGAGAATTATGTTTCTTGTAGTTGATTTTTTAATCAGAGCAGAAAAAATGATATTCGAATCCAGTACTAATTTCATCTCTCAGCCTTTATTTTTTTATAGAGAGCACGCTTTATTACATGATCGAGTTCGTCGATGTCCTCTTCCTTCAACTTGCTCTTTTCTGCAAGCAGGTTTCCAATTTTTATTTCAGTGAGTTTATTTATGATAGATGACTCTACCCATTTCAGACCTTCTTTATTCTTTATTATCCAACTGAAATCGTTGGGAAGTTTTAAAACAACCTCTGCCATTTTTCACCTTGTTCACTTTATTATCGCATTAAAGGTTTTTAAGTCTTTTCTATAATGCACTGTGCCTGCATTGTAATCTATCGGCGCCGGGGGTTTAATAATTACAGAGTGACAAATCTGCGGCGCTTTACACCGAAAAATAGCCATGGAATTTGTGATAGAACACGGTGCGCACGGATAAAGCGACACCTCGCTTTATGCGGTATAGGGGTATGCAACATACCCCTTCTTTTGATAAAACTTTCTCAAAGTTTTACACAGATGCACATGGATACGCATCCGTGAAAATCCGTCAAATCTGTGTTCATCCGTGTTCTACGTCTGGCGTCGTACACCGCGAAGGGCGCAAAGAACGCAACGCTGAGGCATCGTTGTATCATCAGTCCATCTCAAAAAGATAATCAAAATATTTCCATGCTTTGCAAAGCGCGCAGTTTTCTTCAAAATCAGGACAGCGGGTACCCCAATTTTTATCCATCCACTCTATCATTCTCTCCTTCATGTATCCACTGCAATATTCGCACTCCCAGTATTCTGTTTCTTTGCCTGTCAGAGCTTTTCCGAGTTCCTTTGAGTAGAAAAATTGGATAGGAATTACATTGCCTTTTTCAAGTTTTACATCGAATTTGCGCCCGCATACCACACATTTTCTGTTTTTGAGTGATTTCATAATTTATGCAAGTATGTTTATTATAAACTTTCATTGATTATCTAAAAATCAATCGCTGAAGCAGAAATCTTCCTCTTTCCTGAAGCTTATCTCAAAATTTTTAAAAATATCAAGCCTGCCCAACAAATTAGGCACTTCCGAGAGGGCAAAAGCAACCCTCGTCTCAAATTCTCTCCCATTTATGAACAGCGGTATTTTATGCACATAAGCTATCATCTCCCCGACGATTCCACGAAATACCTTCGCCTCGCCCTCTTCCACATTCACGCCCATAATGTCGCCAATTCTTTTCGAAAGAATTGTTATATCGGCGCCGGAATCAACCAGCAAACTGAGTTCGAACATATCCCCGTTGACGTCCTTCAATCCCACTTTCGCTATCAGTCTGTAAACAATTCCGAGGCTTGAAGAATTTTCCTTTGCAAACTTGAAACATTTTCTCAAAGAATCAGAGCCTCCTTTCTCGGAACCTGACCTAAGAAAACAATTTTTTTAGGAAATTTATCTTTTGCCTCCTGGTAGACCTTTTTTACATCTTTGCCGTGAGCTATGATTTTATCTTCAATGATTGCGACATATTCCCCTTCGTATTTGGCAATCATATTTACAAGATTTGCTCTGAAATATTCTAAAGCATCTTTCATAGTATTGATTCTGGTTGAATGAATTAAAAGCTTTCCGACAATTTCGTGCTTATTTCTCTCTCAGCCTTTATTTTTTTGTAGAGAGCACGCTTTATGACATGATCGAGTTCGTCTATGTCCTCTTCCTTCAACTTGCTCTTTTCAGCAAGTAAATTTCCAATTTTTATTTCAGTAAGTTTATTTATGATAGACGACTCTACCCATTTCATCCCTTCTTTATTCTTTATTATCCAACTGAAATCATTGGGGAGTTTGAGAACAACCTCTGTCATTTTTCACCTTGTTCACTTTATTATCGCATTAAAGGTTTTTAAGTCTTTTCTATAATGCACTGTGCCTG
>JAHIOG010000048.1 GCA_018895675.1 bacterium | reverse complement strand
TTCCATCGGGATCTTCCGCTTCAGACGGGTAGTTAAAAAATGTTCGGTTGAATTCTTTGTTGTAATAGTCGTCCATAACCCAATAGCTTTCTTCGTCGGCGGTTGTTATGCCGTAACCATATTCACCGGGCCAGATATAATCCTGGTAATAATCATCCCACCAGGACGATGGCCATGAATCGGGTTTGTTATCCTGATCAACATCCGATGCGGTATTCATTGCAATATCGCTCCGGGAGGGATCGTGGTATCCCGAAACAGGTTCCCAACCCCAAGAAGCTCCTCCGGGAGACCGGTCGCCACCATCATCCAGAGACTCGGTGAGAATAAATTTTACAGAATTGTTGGCGGTCCTGACCTTCGAGCCGACAATGATTCCGAATTCAAAGCCGTATCCTTCGTTGCTGCCGATGGGCCACTCGAGAGATGGTTCCGTATTGGGTTTGCCAATGCATCCATAATTGTAGAACAGTGTCCTGACACGGTTCCCTTTATGGATGCCCGATGCTCTATCGATACGACCGGTGGTTTTTGCGATATATTTATCAAAATCATGATACCGCTTCCAGTCGGCTTTTGAGGATTGTTTATCCGGCGTTATAATGATTTCACCGGTAGCCGGGTGGATAAATTGTTTTTTGGGTTTGGCAGGAAGCAATGTAATAAAAACCATTCCTGTCAGACTAAGTGCTAATGCGGTTCGCTTGAAATTCATTGAAGCTCCTTTTCGAGGATTAACTCGTTGGAAGATATTTTTTTGGATTGCTGGCTTATCATCGTTGATTATCCTTTTAGAAACCGATAGAAAACCCGATACGGATTTCCCGGGGCGATTTATAATACCAGGAGTAGTTCAGATAGTCAGAGAGATGATGTCTGCCATATTCATTGCCATGGTCCGGCATATAGTTTGGAACCAGTGAGTATGTTGCTCGACCCGTATCGTCGAAAACATATCGTTCGTTTAATTTATCGAATAAGTTATAGATTTTAACGAATGCCGTTATCTTTTGATTGTTGATGGTAAAGACTTTATGACCATATAGATCCCAGGTCATCTGACCGGGTTTGCGTTGACTGTTTTCTTTATCCAGCCGATAGCCTTGAAATTGTGGTGTATAGGGTAACCCCGAATATAAGCGACCGATAACGGATACACCCCAGTCCTCCGGACCTACCATAACATTCAGGTTCAGGGAATGTGTCTGATCCCAATCGAGGGGAACAACTTTCTTTTCACTTTCCAGAGGTGGTTGGGTTTGATTGTCGTAAAACACTGCCAGTGGATCCGAGGCATTTCCACGGGCAACCTGAAATGTATAATCAATTGCAGCGCCAATAAAGCCTACTTTACGTTGTTCCAGAGAAACTGAAACTCCTTTGACATATCCGTAATCCTGGTTGGCATAACGGGTATATTTATCACCGTCGCTGTAAAGTTCGTGAATCGTACTACTAAGTAGATTCTTTATATCATTGTAGTAGCTGTTAATTTCTAAACGTAAATCCTGGGTGAGTCCCTGGGTAAAACCGATTTCATACTTTACTGTTTTTTGAGGATTCAGATTGGCGTTACCAAGATTGCTGTTAAATGTCCCTGAAACAATTTCAAATTCCGGGTTAGAGTAAAGATATGCATAGGGTGGAATCTGGAAGAAATGACCGTAGGAAAAGTGTATATTTCCCATATCGGTAATGGGATAAGAGATACCTAATCTCGGACTCCATTGGTGCTTTATTGCGGCGTTATATAAAATGAGATCATCTATACTCATCCTGTTTTCAATGATCAATAGGGTATCACTTAAATCAGCGGGAACAGAGTAGTTTGAATTAAAGTAATCAAAACGGACTCCAATATTGATGATCATATCTTCCAATTCGATTTTATCTTGAATGTAAAAGGCAAATTCTTCGGGATTGCGACTGTACTTGTTATTGGAAGTGCTTTGTTCCGGCGAGTAAATTGTTGGCTGCCAGTCGTTAGCGTTATCTATGACTATAGTGTAATTGTGATACTTCATTGTATGTAATTTGGCTTCAAGACCGGACTGCACCTGGTGAATATTATTTATCTGATAGGTTATATCAAGATCGAGGGCATTGGATATATTTTTTTGCAAAGTATATCTGGGATAAACACCACCACTATAGAATTCATATCCGATCGCGCTTTGTATCGCGCCAGGAAAATAGTTTGGATTACGCCAGTCTTTATATTTATAGGTCTCATCGGTTGAGTAGATTTGTGATAACTTTAGAGTGTAATAAAATCGTCGGCTAATACTGTGACTGAAATCCAAAATATGAGTCCAGTTTTTACGGTGCCGGGTGGGTTGACCGTCCGGATTGTATTTATAACGGTGGTAACTGCTATATGAACGATCATCGATTTTTGAGTTTAAAACATTGTATTTCAATTTCATCTTTGGTGTTATGGAATAAGTTAATTTGGTTTGCAGGGAGTGCTTCTTGTACCAGCCCATTGAAACATAACTGCTGTCACCGGAAAAACCATTATTCCATTTTCCGTCGAAGTTGTAATCGATAAAATATTCTCCGTCTATAATTCCGTTATTGTTCAAATCGAATAAAATGTCTGTCCCAAAATCATATCTGTTGTTGGCGTTCATATCAAAATAAGGTTCCCCGCCATCGTATTGTTCATTTCCGTTTGCGTCATAAAAATTTTCATAAAAATTTAGCCGTTCACCATAGGGACTGAATAATAAGGTTAGAGCTGTCTGGGGTTGAACAAACATGACATCGTTGGTGTTATGTTCTCTTTTGCCGTAATAATATCCCTCATTCCAGTAATTCCGATATGATGTAAAGAACTTCAATTTTTTCCCCAAAAAGGGAACCGGACCGCTTAGGTTAAATTCCATATTGGTAATATGCTGAGGATTGACATCATTGATATTCATCCAGCTGTCGTTATGATCGCTGATATAATCCCCGACGTATCCGGAAACAAGACCGGAGAGTTTATCACCGCCATCTTTTGTCACAATGTTGACGATGCCGGACATAGCCTGACCGTATTCTGCGTTGAATGTACCGCTGACGACCTTTAACTCCTGAATAATGGAATTTTCGATGCCTACCGGCATACCACCCCAGCTGGGATCGGATACTGAAATCCCATCTACTAAATATCCAACTTCCGATGAGCGCCCACCACGGATGTGAATCGCGCCGCTGGCGCCGGTGGTGATTCCAGCCTTTGTACTTAAAATGTCAGTGATTGTTTCAACCGGCATGGTTTGCAAATCTTTAGAAGAAACGATTGATTGACCGGAGGTCACGTCCATTTGTACAATGGGTCTGGTGGCAACAACCTCAATAACTTCACCTAAATCCAAAACAGCCGGTGACAATCGGATTTCCTGACGGCTTGTCAGGTCAACCATCACTTCTATGTCTTTTAAGCGATAGGCGGAATATCCGATCATTTCGGCTTTCATATTATAAATGCCGGCGGGGATATTTATGATAAAAAATTCTCCGCGGTCATCTGTTGAAGCTCCTAGATAGGTGTTTTCCAAATAGACATTTACACCCATTAGGGGCTCTCCGGTTTCGGCGTCAACGACCCTGCCGCCTATTTTTCCAGTGGTGCCCGCCATTAGTATTACAGGCAAGAATAAAAGCAGTAGAATAAACTTGCTTATGGTTCTCAAAGCAATTCTCCTTTATTGTATATTCAGCATAACTGGATATAAATTACTTTTACAATTCCTAAATGTCAATGCATTAGGTCTAAAGATTTCAACAATATAACAAAGCCGGGAACCTTCGCCTATCCTTTTGATTGCTTAACATAGTAAAGCTAAAAATGTATTTGTTGCAACAATTGGGAACTATTGATAGATTTCATTCGATAATCAAACGAACTGGATTAGCGATATGTTTAATAAATCTCTCTATACAATAATCAGCGGGATAATCTTTTTTTCGGCGTGTCGAACAACTGAGGAGGCAAATATTGACAGTTATGCAATCCAGTTAGACAACGCCGTTATCGTCCGTGAAGCCGGTGAACTTGAATCAGTGAATTCTATAGTTATTTCCGCGCCGGGGAAATGGGATTTATCCTACCAGATCGTCTATCTTCCGGATGAAGGCACAATGGTTGCAGAGGGTGATACGGTTGTTATCTTTGACACAAAACAGGTTGAATTGCAGCTGGATGAATCGATCAAGCAATTGGAGAGCTATGAGCAGGAGCTTCGGGGCAAGGAGCTGTCCAACAAGTTGACAATTCAAGAGATAAAAAATAGTATGCTCAGCCTTGAAATTCAGGAAGAGATTAATCTAAATCGCCTGGAACAGGCAAAATATAATTCCGACGTTGAGCAAAAGGATGCTGCTCTGGAACTGGAAAAGACCCGAAAAAATATTGAGCGGCAAAGCGAAGCGCTGCAAGCCCAATATATTCTGAATCGCAATGCAGAAAACGAAATTAAGCTCAAAATCGACCAGACCCGTTCAAAAATTGATTTAAACCGGAAAATTATTCAGGATATGTTTATAACTTCTCCCAAAGATGGATTGGTGGTCTATTATAAACAGGGACGCCACGGACGAAATGGGGAAAAGATAAAACTGGGTGATACAGTCAGACCTCAATCTCCCATTTTGAAGATTCCCGATCCGAACAATATGATGGTTATCGTTGATCTGAATGAGGTGGATCACGCCTTTGTTTCAGAAGGTAGTGCGGCTGAAATTGTTGTTGAAGCATATCCGGATACTGTTTTTAAAGGACACGTCAGTTATATCTCAAAAATTGTTGATTATGATTATAGTATCTCAAATACAAAATGTTATATCATGAACGTTAACATAGATTCCAGGGAAAACTTCCGGCTTAAACCCGGTCTGTCCGCTATTGTGACCTTATTCATTCAACGGCTCGCAAACAGCTACCGGATTCCTTCCTGGTGTTTATTTGAAGAAGATAACCAATATTACCTGATATCGAACCGCTCGAAGATATATCCCGTTGACCTGATAATGCTGTCACATGGAAATGCATATATAAAAGGCAACTTTACTTTAAATCAACGATTCATTGCCAATAATCAATTAAGCGACTATGAATAAGGCAATCAAAAAAGAATAAGAGAATACAATATGTTTTTAAAACCGTTTGTTAAATCTATCAAGTCAATCGTTCTGAAATTTAGACTATACATCATTCTCCCCATTATTCTTATAATCATACTGGCATCTGTTTTCATCGCTCCGGATGATGAAACGCCGGAGTACACGGTGAAAAGAGGAACGTTCACGATTGATATCAATTCCAAGGGTGAAGTAAAGGCGATCGATTCGTATATAATTAAAGCGCCATCCAATATCTGGGGCAATGCCCGGATCGTAAGAATGGTGCCGGAAGGCGAGGTTGTCAAACCGGGAGATTTTTTAATCCAGTTTGACGCTGCCGAGTTCACGCAGCGATTACAGGAAGTCCGGAACGATCTTGAAACCGCCGAAGCCGGACACGAGAGCAAACTCGCCAATATAAAGAAACAGATGGCAGATATGAAAAGCCAGCTGAAAATCGAAGAGTACAGTCTTGAACAAACCCGGTTACGGGCGAAAAACGCCATCTATGAAGCTGAGAATAAACGTAAAGAGATTGAATACACTATGAAAAAAGCTGAAATAACATACCGGCAGTTGATTGAAAAAATTGATGCGTCGAAACTGATCAATGCCGCTTCTTTACGTCAATCTGAACTGCAAATTGAGCAAGCGCAGATAAAACTTCAGAAAGCCCAAGAGGATCTAAAAAAACTGACGCTTACTTCTCCCGCCAGCGGTCTGGTGGTTTATAAAGAAATCTGGGGCGGCAGCGGCGAAATGTCAAAAGTCCAAGTCGGTTCCAGTCCCTGGCGTGGTCAACCTTTGCTGGAAATTCCGGATCAATCCAAAATGAAAGTAGTGACTACCGTCAATGAAGTGGACATTGCACAGTTGAGCCTTGGGCTGCATGTAAATATTAAACTGGATGCGATTGTCGATACGACTTTTACCGGAGAGCTCGCCGTCATTTCCGCTCTGGCGCACCGGGATCGCCGGTCAAAGAAAAACGTCTTCGATGTGGAGGTGACGATAAACGAATTGGACGAACGTCTGAAACCGGGCATGAGCGCCAGCTGTCAGATAATTGTAGATGAGATTCCGGATACTCTCTTCATTCCGATTGACGCCCTGGTGACAAAAGACAGTCAGACCGGCATATACTCTAAAAACGGAGATTTTGTGACTATCCGGACCGGCAAAACCAATTCGGATTTTGTAGTTGTATGTGACGGATTACAGGACGGCGATGTTATTCGGTTAAAGAGAAGCATGGATCTGTCCGGGCAAAAAACGGCGCCAAAGTCAAAGAGAAAACAAGCGGAGAACCGGGAAGGTCGCGTTATTATTCATAGATAATGTTTGGAAAGAGGACAGTGGCAATTTCATTATCAAAATATCGCCGGCTATACCGATGGTTGAACCTGATCAGCGGCGAGCAATTTAACATCAGCGTCGAAGGTTTAAAGGCACATAAAACCCGTTCTTTTCTAACCATGCTGGGAATTATTTTTGGTGTGGCGGCAGTGATTTCCATGCTGGCGATAGGTGAAGGCGCCCGTCGTAAAACCCTCAATCAGATTCAAGCTCTTGGTCTGAAAAACATCATCATTCAAAATATAGAAGAAAATGAAGATTCTGATATTTCTCCGGCTTTTCAACTCAGCATGGCGGACCGTGAGGCGATCAATTCTATTTTACCGATAGTCGCATATTCTGCGCCGGTCGTTGAAGAGGAGCTGGAAATATTCAGCCAAAACCGGTTTATGGAAGTGACAGTCACAGGCACGGAACCCGTCTATTTCCATTTATTAAATTTACAGTTGGTCAGAGGCGCCTTCTTTACTCAGATGGACAATCATTTGTATCAACGGGTATGTGTTATCGGGGCGGATGTTGACGCCACCCTCTTTCCGCTGGAAAACTCGCTGGGGGAATATATCAAAATTGAAAATCATTGGTTTATGGTGGTTGGTGTGCTCCAATACCAACCAGTGAGTGTTGCGGGAAACATTGAAGTAAATTTGAACACACATGTGTTTATTCCGGTTCAGACTGCCCTGGTAAGGTTCAGAAGAAGCCCGAGCAAAAGTGAGTTGGACAAAATTATCGTTCAGATCAATGATAGCAAATATGTGGTTTCAAGCGCGGATTTTATTGACCGGATTCTGTTCAGGCGCCATAACGAAGAGAATAATTATAAATTAATTGTTCCGGAGCAATTGTTACGCCAGAGTGAAGAGACCCAGAAAATTTTTAATATTGTAATGGGCGCAATTGCCGGGATTTCCCTGCTGGTCGGCGGTATCGGCATCATGAACATAATGTTGGCGTCGGTACTGGAGCGGACCCGCGAGATAGGTATTCGCCGTTCCCTGGGCGCAACGAAACTCGATATTCGCAATCAGTTTCTGGCGGAAGCCATGATTTTGAGCCTGATCGGCGGCGTGATCGGAATTCTGATTGGATACGGATTAACATTTATTGTAACATTTTATTCGGATTGGGAAACAGCTGTGAGTTTGTGGTCGGTAATTTTATCATTTGGAGTAAGCAGCATGGTTGGGATTCTGTTTGGTTATTATCCTGCAAAAAAAGCCGCGGAGCTCAGTCCAATCGAAGCGCTTCGACACGAATAGATCATTAACTATAAAAATTTTAGGAAAGAGATGAAAAAGTTATTTATCATCATTATTGGGTGTTTTTATCTGTGTTTGTATACCGTTTTAGCTCAACAGATTCACGAATTGGATTTGGCGAAGAGCATTGATATAGCTATGGAACGCAGCTATACGATGCGAACACTGCAAGAAAATATTCTCGAGGCGGAATACCAGTTGAAAGCTGCGACCAACCGCTTTAAGACCAATGTCAATCTCGATGTAAGAGCGCCGAATTATACGGAAACTATTCGGGCGTTTGAGGATAGTTTGGGGGTTTATTATTCACCGATTAAACAGGCAAGCTATCAAACAGATTTGACTGTCAATCAGCCGCTTCCGACAGACGGTCGGTTGTATCTCAGCTCCGGGTTTTATAACCTCGAGGATTATGATAAACATCAACAGACCATTCAACTCAACGCCCGCGCGGGCTTTGTACAGCCGATTGAAGCGTTCTATTCTTATAATAAAATCAAAGTCGGTCTGCATCAGGCGGAACTGAATTATGAGCTGTCAAAAAAACAGTTGTCAAGAGCCGAACTGGATCTGAAATATGAGGTCAGCCGGGCGTTTTATTATCTGGTATCCATGATGGAGCGGGAACAAATTGCCAGGCAGACTCTTGCATATCAACAGGAAACATTCGATCTTGCCCAAAATAAATACAAAGCCGGAGTCATCGCAGAAGTGGAAGCATTGCAGATGGAGGTCGATCTGGGAGAGGCGCTCAACAACTATGATATCGCAATGGCAAACCGGTATGCGCAAGCCAACTTTTTCAAACAACTTCTTGGTTTGGCGTTGCGGGATTCATTGATAATTCATTCGGAATTAGACTATCAACCGGTTCATGTCGATGAAGATCAATCGGTGAAACTGGGATTGCAAAACCGGCTTGAGATTCGTGAAAAGGAAATTAATAAAGAATTAAGAGAAATAGATATCCGCCGGCGTAAACTGGACGGTCAGATTACCGGTTCGGTTTCGGCGTATTATGATTTTATAGGTGTAGGCGATAACGAACGGGATATTCTGTTGGCAACAACGTTTCAAAGTGCGGTAGATGAATTAAAAAGCCGTCCCGGGAATAAGGGCGTTTCTCTGAATATTTCCATCCCCATCTGGGATTGGGGAGTAAATCGCGCCCAGGTTCAGGCAGCCCGGGCAAATTTGCGCAAAGCACAGTATGCCCTGAATAATGAAAAAGTTAGCGTGGAAAGAGATATTCGGGATACCGTTAACAAGTTGAAAAGTAGTCTGAAGCGGCTGCAATTACTGGAAAAGAATGTAGTGGTAGCGGAAAAAAGTTTTGAAATCAGTAAACAGCGCTTCGCCAATGGCGATATCAACAGTCAGTCGCTGGCGCTGGACCGCAATCGCCTGAGCCAGGCGTATATTTCACGATTGGAAGCTTATATAAGCTATAAACTGCTGCGCGCGGATCTGACCCGTAAAACTTTCTATGATTTCGAGAAGCGTCAGGCAATTCCGGGAAAGTGAATCCGGTTTTCTTAAGTAATTTTCTTGATAAAGTTTCACCTTTGATGTAAGCTCAGCGCATGTCGTTCGAAACGTAATTGTGGGGTGTGTAAATGATTTTCCAATTGATTATTGTGCCCGTGGCTGCTTTAGTAGCGCTGTTTACGGCGCTATTCCTGTATATATGGATTAAAAAACAGGATGCCGGAGGCGCGCAGGTTCGCCGGATCGCCGGCTATATTCGGGAAGGCGCTTTTGCCTATCTCAAACAACAATATAAGACCTCCGGAATATTTTTTATCGTGACCTTCGTGTTGCTGTTGATATTTTCTTTTGGTTTTCGTGTTCTTAGCGTATATGTGCCCTTTATGTTTCTGACCGGCGCATTTTTCTCCGGTCTTAGTGGTTTTTTCGGAATGCTGACCTCTACAATGACATCCAGCCGCACTACTCATTCCGCAAGTCATTCCCTTAACCGGGCGTTGAAGATTTCATTCCGCGGCGGCAGTGTTATGGGGCTGGTTGTAGTTGGTTTTGCGCTTCTCTGTGTTGTTTCCTGGTTTGTAATTATGAATCGTTTTTTCGTTGCAGAAAGCCTGGCGATGAAATATCAGACTATTACCACGACGCTGTTGAGTTTTGGCGTGGGCGCCTCGGCGATGGCGCTGTTTGCCCGTGTGGGCGGCGGAATTTTTACCAAAGCGGCAGATATGGGAGCTGATCTGGTAGGCAAAGTTGAAGCCGGAATTCCTGAGGATGATCCCCGTAATCCGGCTGTTATTGCCGATAATGTAGGTGACAATGTCGGCGATGTGGCTGGAATGGGTGCGGATTTGTTTGAATCGTTTGTCGGTTCAATACTGGGAACTGCGGTTCTTTCGGTAGCCGCATTTTCTCTTGATAAAGCGTTTAACGGTATCATCCTGCCGATGGTCATTGCCGGAATCGGTACGCTGGCGTCAATTATTGGAATCATGATGGTTCGTACCTCTGAAGACCTTTCTCAAAAAGGGTTATTATCGGCGATCAATAAAGGTATCAATATTACGACTCTTATCACGATCGGTTTTAGCGGAGTCGCAATCCGGATACTGTTTCCGGGACAATTCCGGATGCTTTTCGTTCCCATGTTAGCGGGTATGGGAGCCGGCGTGGCAATCGGCTATGTCACGGACCGCTACACCAACGCCGCCTACGCGCCGGTTCAGGAAATTTCACGGCAGGCAAAAACCGGACATGCCACCGTCATTACATCCGGACTTTCGGTGGGATTAATATCGACGGCGCCGGTAGCGGCATTTATTGTAATAGGAATGTTCCTGGCGTTTCTTTTTGGTAACGGTTTCAATGATTTTTCTATGGGACTCTATGCCATCGGTCTGGCAGCAGTCGGTATGCTGTCAACCCTGGGAATTAATCTGTCCACAGATGCATTTGGTCCTATTGCGGATAACGCCGGCGGTATTGCCGAAATGGCAGATATGCCCAGCGAAACCCGTAAACGCACCGATGCTCTGGATGAATTAGGTAACTCTACCGCCGCCCGTGGAAAAGGTCTCTGCATTGGCGCAGCTGCTCTAACTGCTGTTACATTGATCGCGGCATTCATTGAAAGTATCCGCACAGAAATGTTGAATATGGGCGATACTTCTATCCAGGTTGCCGGGGAATGGCTGGATGTTGCCCAGGTGGAGGTAAATGATTTATTAGCCTATTTAGGCGGCTCCATTATGGATATCCGCTTTATTATCGGTCTCTTTATTGGCGGCGCTCTATGCGCCTCATTTTCCAGCACAACAATCAAAGCTGTTTCAGAAGCAGCCGGAGAAATGATCGAGGAGGTCCGCCGACAGTTTCGTGAAATTAAAGGTATCATGACGGGAGAGACTACTCCGGATTACAGCCAGTGCGTTAAGATTTCAACCGCGGCGGCTCAGAAAAAGATGCTCGCCCCGGCATTAATCGCAATTGTTGCGCCGGT
>JAHIOG010000047.1 GCA_018895675.1 bacterium | reverse complement strand
TCGTTTCCCTTAAAATTACGGTCTTTGCATTTAGTTGTGATAAGTTCGAGCTCGCCACCCTCGACCGGCACACGCCAGACATCATTATTCGTACTTGCCGCAACCATCTTATCATGATTGCTGGTGAAAAGCAGGTACATGGAGTCCGTCGAAAATGTAAAACCACTGGATAAGGAAATCGGGGGAGCATCATAATCGCCGGGAGTTACGTCATTGAACACACCACTTTCGACATTCAAAACAAACAGATGTGAACGTTTATGGTCCCACCATTCGTTCCAGTGACGATACATTAAATCATTATAAACCCTGGCTTTCACAGCATTTTTATCTTTTTTCTCATCTCGCTTTTGAATGCAATCCTGATCGGTACAATCAGGATAAACCCGGCTGGCGAAGGCAATATATTTACCGTCTGGCGACCAGACAAACTCTTCAACTGCCGAATAATGATTGGTCAGTTGCTTCGGGTCGGAATCATTAATTCCCTGTATCCAAATCTGACTGGATGACAGAAAAGTAAGCCGACCGTCAGGAGACCATTGCGGTGATGAACAGGAATTCTCGCTATCTGTAAATCGCCGTAATGTCTCTCCATCGGGAGAAACAATATATATATCCGTATGACTGCTGTTCTTTGCTTCATCCATAGTCTTTACTGCAAATGCAATCCAGTTTCCATCGGACGAAAATTGTGCGTCACTTAAGCGTTTGCAAGACACAAGATCATCAAATGTCAGGGCACGTTTTTCTGCTGCATTTCCCATCATTACTCCAACCATTAGAATAATCAACAGCATCACCGTTTTAAATCTCATAGCAACTCTCCTTTAGTCAATCATGTTGTTTATATTGAACCGATTGAATCAACTCTCTATAAATTTCCGAACCATCTTTCAGGGTTCGTTTTTGCGTTTTATAATCCACATGATACAGTCCAAATCGTTTATCAAACCCTTCCGCCCACTCGAAATTGTCCATCAGCGACCAGTAAAAATAGCCTCTGACATCTACCCTGTCCAACATGGCTTCGTGCATGGCATTGATATGCTTAAGTATAAAATCTTTACGTAATCCGCTATCCTCTGTCGCAATTCCGTTTTCGGTGATATAGATCGGAATACCGAAAGACCCGATCATCTGCAGCGATCTGTATAATCCTGCCGGATAAATTGCCCAATTCATATCGGTTTGCGGCAATTTTAGATTTGGATAAGTGCGCATCTTATAATCCGATTTCCAATCCAGACGACAGAGATATTGCGTGTAATAATTTAATCCTATCCAGTCCAGTGTATTCGAAAGCCCCGGAATATCCTGGGAGAAATTCACTACATTCCAAAGATTAAACTTAAACCGTTCCGCGATGAAAGCGTCCAGCACAGATTGGTTAAACAATCGATGCAGGGTTTTAGCAACAATCCAATCAGGCAGCCACCATTTCCGGGCAGGATCGAAAAGTGGAATATTTTTGACGATACCGACTTTACAGGGAATGCCGTCATCATCGGCGTCGCTCCGATCGATTTCGTGAAGAATATGATAAGCCTGGTAATGCGCCTGTAAGATATTTGCCAAAACCCTGGCTGCTAGACAGAGATCCTTTTTACCGGGCGGAAATTTGCCAAACACCCAACCCATCATCGCATATACCACCGGCTCGTTAAACGTCGCCCAGTAATCTACATACGGACCTAATGTCTCAGCCACTTTGCCGACAAAATCGGTATAATAATGAATCGCATCGGGATTCTCAAATCCTCCCCGTTCGTACAACCAGTCCGGAATCGTGAAATGATGAAGCGTCACAAAAGGATTAACACCGGAATGATGCAAATATTGACAAACATCAATATAATGGTCAATGACACTTGTGTTCAACTTATTTGGTTGTGGACACACTTTGCTCCACTCCACGGAAAAACGGTATGAGTTCGCTCCAATCTGCTTTAAGAGATCAATATCTCCGCGGAATCGGTTCCAGTGATCTGCAGCTTTACCGGATTGTTGTCCATTCTTTATACGGGGATAGGCATTAAGATCATAGGAGCGTTCCCATATCGCCCAGTCGTTCCGGTCACATCCTCCTTCAACCTGATGCGCTGATGTTGCGGCGCCCCATAAAAATCCTTTAGGAAAACGCAAGCCGGAGACATCAATCTCATGCTCTTTCCACTTCACATCGTTATGACGGTAATTAAACCAGATGGTCAGAAGGATTATTGCTAAGACAACGAGGATGACGAGATTTATAATCATGGGTTTTCTAAGAATATTTCTACTGCATCTTTACATCATAACATGCGGGCTGAAACTATCAAAGTTTCCGTTAAAGAGCAAGGAAAAGTGCATAAATGAGGAGTTTAGGGAATTTCTTTTCACCATGCTAAAGTATGGTGTTAACCCTATAATAATTCTTCCATAAAACTTATCTTCTTATGATGTTCTTCTTGATTCAGGATATATATCCTTACCATTTTAACATTTGATTCGCTCACGGAAAACGCTCCAAATCCTCGCTGCCATGAAAATTTAACTCCTGAGAAATTATGCGAATTTATCCAATGTGATGATTCAACTTTTAAATCATTCACTATTTTGCTTATGGAGTATTTCGGATCTAGCGACAAAAGGCAGTTAAGATGATTTTTAATTCAATTGATCATATCAAAATAATAACCTTTTTAAGAGGCAATTACCTTTATGTGAAAGAATACATCATTGAGTATTCTCATTGGCAATAATGGTTCTCTATTTTTTGTTGACCATACTATATGAATCCAGATTTTAACGAATGTGTTTTATATTAGACCTCTATAGGAACGCCGTGAACGGCGTGTGATTTTGTCTGTGGTCATTTCTTTACCAGCCATCCCGAAGAAATCGGGATAAATTCCTGACTGGGCTGGTGATTCGTTTTCAATCACAATATACATAAATAAAACATTTATTCATCAAATTGTCCTATTAGTTCCTAACACATTTTTCCTATTTTTCAATTGCTTTCTAAATGATAAAGATTAGTTATTTGCATATCAGAGGGTAAAAACTTAGCGACATTATGATCAGCACCGATAAAAATCAAACCAACCTCTCCATCAAGAAGGGTGATTTCAATTCTTTGAGCAATAAATCTATCTCTTCTGCCAAGCTGTTCCTTTGCGCTTGAAAAGTGAGAATTATTGTTATGCAACCGATTATACTCTTCCAATAACAGAGCAGAATTCTCCGTTCCCATCAGGCGAGCTCCCCTAATAATCATTTTATTTATCAAAATATAGTTTCGACTTCCTTTTTCAAGCATTTCTTTTACCATGATATCAATATCAATTTCGGTAGATAGACTATCCTGATAAATACGAAGTTTCTTATAATCAATCTGCATTCCTTCAATTTCTTTTTCAATTCTATCCCATAAATGATTAATTGCAGATTTTCTTCTTTTCCATTCAGCCAGTCCTTTTTGCTTTAAAAACTCTTTTTTAATTAATTGCCCTAAATTTCCAAGCTCAATGTCGGTATGTATTACATGAAAAATATAGAGTTTCCTCATTAACCTACAACCTCTTTTAGTGACGAGAGGAAGTGTTTTTTCCTTATCATGAATTTGTTAAGATCGCTCTCATTTTTCTCTACAAACTCACTGATTACACGTAAAGCTGCTCCCCGAACTATCGATTCCAGGTCTGCACCGACCAATCCCTCGGTTTCGGCAACGAGCCAGTCTATCGAAAAATCACTGGAAACCGGTTTTTTACCTAAATGAATAGCCAGAATTGCTTTGCGGGCCTGAGCGTCGGGAACCGGTAATTCGAGATGCACTTCTAATCTTCCGGAGCGCAGTAAGGCCGGGTCAATCATATCCAACCGGTTTGTGGCCGCGAGTATAGTCATATCTCTACTCAACGCCAATGTCTGTCCATACGATATTGGCTTGCCGGATGCAGTTATAAGAGGATCGCTGTCAGTTTGTTCTTCAACGGCATTGCAAGCTGTAATAAAAACTTTTTGAATTATAAAATCATTCTTTTCCTTTATCAATT
>JAHIOG010000463.1 GCA_018895675.1 bacterium | reverse complement strand
CCTGGACTGGAACAGCCCTATTCATTTTTCACTTTTAACTCTTTTCCTTTTTGGCTCTGCCTGCCCCTTCGGGGCCTGTCCCTTTGAGGGTTTATCCAGGTTAGGTAGTAGGGTTGGTTAAAGACTAAATCGGTTGTGTAATCCCAGTTTATGTCATATACAATTTTATTTTGGTTTTTCCAGATGTCCAGATCATCGTGGAATTGCTCATATTGAACAAGAGCAAATTTCATTATTCTTTTATTTTGTCGGATCAGATCGCTGACGATTTGCCACTCAAGCGCGTAAATAATTTTTTCTATTGTTCTATTTCGATGGGTTAGTCTTTTATTACGAAACAGATAATATTTTTTGTCAATTTCTGTTACTTGATATTTAATTGCAGAATTACTTGGTTGAGTCGTTATCAGCTCCGAAAAAATTGTTGAACTGATTAATGCAGATAGCTTCTCAGGACATTCCGGTGATATTGTCAGCGGAAAATATTCGCTATGCAGATAAAACATTAAAGAAATTCTATTAAGTCAAGGCGTTGGAAATGAATTAAAATTGAATTTACTTCTTTATCGGGGATAGCATCCAATTCACGGAATAATAATGATGACTTTGTAACGGGTTTTGATTGTTGAGTATATTCCATTTGTCAGATCGTACCCAATTTAATTTTTGTTACTTCTTCTTTGAGATCATGGAGTTTTTGCATTTCGATCTCCTCGATATAGGGAATAGATATTACAAGTCCACATATCAACCAGAATGGCTCCATTATTCTGATAATAATAAATGTATTAGCGCCGATGCAGTGGGTCATCATAGATATAGTCGCTACAAAAAATCCGAGAGCAAAATATTTGAAAAATGGAATCTTGGCGTTTTTATATATCTTCCATGTCTCATTCAAAATTGAATATAAAAGATAAAGGAAAAAACCCAATCCAATAAAACCTGACTCGACTAAAACTCTCATAAACTGTGCATCTATGAATCTCCAGCCGGTTATGCCAAAACCAAAAAGAGGATGCTTTTTGACTCCTTCCCAGGCGGCTTTCCAGCTGCGCACTCTTTCTGAAGCCGATGTGTCCAGAGTAATACCGCCGACATTTTCCTGGAGTGTTCTGGTATATCCTTTTTGTTCCTTGAAGGTGTATTTTACTCTGTCAATAACAGTATCAGGCAGGATGATAGGAGCAAAAATGATAAGAGCTGCAACAAAACCAACAATTACCCAACGTCTGCTACTAAGGACAATATAACTGATTACTACCGGAATACCGGCTACCCACGATCCTCTTGAATTTGTCAGAAGAAACGGAAATACTGCAATCATTGTGATCCAGAGTAAAAATCGGCGAGTTTTCGGTGAAGTAAGGATCCCCGGTTTTAGAATAAGGCTAAGATTAATAGCAATTATAAAAATTAAATATCCACCAAGCGTATTTGGTTCGCCTGCATCTCCCTCAAAAGGAGCCGTCAGACGTTTTCCAGATGGAATTTGTGATAAGGATACTACTACAACAATAACAAATGTTACAAGCAGGGCAACTGTGAAGTTATCAAGTTGCTTTTTTGAGCGGATTTGGTTTACAACCAGAAAATATATCATGTAGAATTCGATATATTTAATGACAAAAAACAGACCATTTAATGGTTTAACCCTTCCGAAAAGCATTCCAACTCCAGTAGTAAAGAAACATATAAAAATATAATAGGCTATAGGTTTGTTAAGTGGCGATGTTTTAAATAATCCCAGATCTTTATTAAGCGCCGTTTTTGCAAGCCAGGTAAATAATATAATTGCCAGAAGTATATCATCGATTCGGATTGTTATGCCTTCCCCGGCAGTTGTTCTGCTGCCAATTTCCGGAGATAACAGCATTGAAAATATCAGTATGTATATTGCAAAATCTGTATTTATAAAGGTTAAAATTAATACACCGAGTCCAAGGACGGCAACCAGTGCATAAATAGTATCTACTTTAATAAGAATAAGGGAGACAATTATTGAAATTGGTATGGCAATAAGTGCAGTTAAAATATTCGTTTTATTTTCTAGAAGATCTCTACCGGGCATCTAATAATTTTAGTTACCTTTTTTTTCTTCTTCAAAGTATTTTTCGTATTCTTCTATTTCTTTGTCTCTTCTATTTTCCAGAATGTCGATATAATTTTCATCATAGGTTGCTGCCTGGTTTTTACGGTAACTTTTTTCATAATCTTTACGCAATTTTGTTTCCCGCCGAACTGCAGAACCTCTGACTAATGCACGCGAAATCGTTTCTTCCATTCGCATATTCCTAATCATTAGATATATCCAGTGGGGGACTCCTTTAATAATAACCTGTATACTAAAAGCAATAATAAAGCTAAGTGGAATTATTCCATAAAGTATTTGTTTTTCAATACTTTTTAATTTCCGTCGCTTCTTCTTATTAGTGTGATAATAACTCATTTTATCATATTAAACGATTACTAATATCCCTCCTTCTCCTCCTCAAACATTTTTTGGTATTTTTTAATTTCTTCTTTATTTTCACGTCGTTCAATTTCCTGATATATTTCATCCCATGTCTCTTGCTCTGCTCGATGAAAATTTTCGGCTGCTTTTATTGCATCTTCTTTAGTTCTTCCTTCTCTTTGTTTACCATAGGTCGTATACAGATTAAACATTTGATCTGTTTGGAAATTTTTTTCTTTATTAAAATCTCCAGATTTTGCCTTTTTAACGGCATATGCAGCAATAATTTGTCTTGATATCCAGGCTTCTTTATTTAAAAAGTCGACCATACGATCAAAAAAGACAGGAACACCCCGGACAGTGATCTGAATCAAAATAGCCATAACAATCGCTGCAGGTATTCCATATTTCAGAACAAGTTTTTCCCCTCGTTGTAAACCCCGTTTCCTTTTTCTTCTGTAGTGATAACTCATATCGTATTTATGTAAATAGAAATATTTTGTTCCCTTATTATCTCAAAATGATCACCTTATCCGATAGATCCGGATGTTGGTGTAAAAAGAGGTTTGCAATTTCTTCGGTAGAAAATGCTCCAACCAATGAAGCCGTCAAAGATCCTGACGATTTAGGATAGATAAAATCTTTGATATCGGGAAATCTGTTTTGATCTGCTTTAACCTGATCTTTTGTTGAGTGGTCACCCAATAATATCGCATAGGGTAGATTGGCGGTTTGAAATTCACCGTCAAAACCTAAAAACTGAAGTTCCATCGCCTTTTGATTTGACTCTTTCTCGTTTGTGAAAGCGCCGTAGCACACGATATATGATCGTGTACTTTGCCCCGAAAAATCAACCGTAATGTAAATTAGGTTCAATCCATTTTCTTTATATGTATTGACAGAATATTTAGCTGATTGCAGGGACTGAAATCCTCCCATTTTTATCGTATAAGGTGTCGCCGGATACAGTTGTTTAACAGATGTTGCTTCCTCGACAGGTGTTGGTCTTGATCGGAATACAGGACGTTCTGAGATTGGTTCGATATGCTGCCTTTCGGGTTGCCGTTGAACTGGCGTTGTTTGTTGTTTGACAGGTGGTTTTAATATTTTTACGGGTATTTTTTCTTCGATGCCGGGCGTTGTAATAAGTTCAATATTTTGTTGAGGAACAGCTTGTTTTTGAATACCGAATTCTTGTTGTAATTGTTTCAGTTCTGATGGAGCTTCAACAGATTCCATCGATTCCGAAACGATTGCTTCCGGTACCATATCAAAAGTTGAGTCGATTGGTGATTGAGTCTCGGTTACCACGGCAGGGGCGCTTGTTCGGGAACACGTTTTTATATTATTGGTGATAATACAACCACCACCGATAAATACAGTTAGAGCCGCAATAGCGCCAATTATGCGCAATTTTCGAATCTTGTCAAAAAAAGTAGAGTGTAAACCTTCCTGTTGATTGATGAAGAATTTATTCAGAGGCTCCAGTATTTTATTTTTTGGTTTTTGCGTTTTAGCATCTCCGTATGAGTACTGATATTCATAGCTATAGCGATAGTCTGCATAATCGGCGCTGATATCGGCTTTCATTCCATTAATAGCAACACCAAGAACATCGGATTTTAACATTTCCAGCTGATTTTTCGCCCGGCGGAGAGTTCCACGGGAAATTTTTCCCTGATAGTATACCAGAACAACTGTATCTACTTTCGCCCCGAGTACCGTCGAGTCAGTTGCCTGAATAACCGGCGCCGAATCAAAAATGATCAAGTCATACTTTTCTTTAAGATCGCTTATAATTGAACCCATTATTTTCGATGCAATAATCTCCGATGGATTCTGTTCATGCTTTCCGGCTGTTAAGATATTAAGATACTCGATTCCGGGAATATTATCGGTTCTAAATGTATCCAGAGCCATTGTACCCATCATCAGATCGCTCATGGTTCTGATAACATTATCTAAATTATCCCTGCGTAAGATTACGTCGGTTAAGCCGGGTTCACGCTCAATACCAAAAAGCTTTGAAATTCTCGGTTTTCTCAGATCGGCTTCAACGAGAAGAGTATTCAGCCCGATTTGCGCCATTGAAACAGCCAGGTTTACTGCAACCGTAGTTTTACCTTCACCGGAGACCGATGAGGTAACCATTATTGATTTATACCCCTTGTCGATCATTCCAAAGTGAATATTTGTACGAAGAGCGCGAAATGCTTCCGCCATGGTCGATTTTGGGTTGTAATGAGCAACCAGGCGTGCCTGCATCTCAAGTATCTCATCAGAAATGGGCGTATCGACCTTTTCCATCAGTTGCTTTTTGATCTCTTCAATATCCACAAAGGGTACAATTCCAACAACTGTTGTTTCCAAGGTCTTTTCAATATCATCAATCGTGCTGAAGGTCGTGTCAAGTGTTTCGGCTACAAAGGCTAATACAACGCCGAGAATGATACCGATTACAGTACCGATCGCGGTAGTAGGTCCGATCATTGTAGGATTGATTGGTTTTGTTGGTAAAAATGCGGGTTTTAACAGAGAGACCTCGTTAACGAGTTCAGACCGTCTTATTAACGCGCCCTGGTGTTGGCCTTCTATCTGATAATATAATTGTCTATTGATTTCTAATTCACGTTCAATATTTGCAAGATTAAAATCAAGAAGAGGAATAGATCTATAATCTCTGGAAAGCTTTTTCCACTTATCATAGATATTGTTTTCAGTCTGTACTAACGTCTCTCTGAAGGCTTTTATTTCTTGATTAAATCGCCTTTGTTTTGTCTCAATTTGCCTTCTGATATCTATGATAGTTGGATGGTGCTCAGTGTAATGTTGCAGGTGTTGACGTTCATTAGCGGAGAGTTGATCTAGTTGAGTTTGGAGAGCTTTCAAAACACTGTTTTGGTGATTCAATAAAATATCAAAAGAGATGAAGAGTATGTAATCCGGATTCTGATCGATTTCAAATAAAATATTATCGATTGAGTTAATATCTGAACGAATCTCTTCAAGGGATTTTTCTGCTTCAGTAATTTCAGCGCTCAGGCGTGTCACAGTGCCTTCGAGTAATAGTAATTTATTTTTTTCTTTATAGGCTCTTACTTTTCGCTCCGCATTTTTATAAATATTTCCTGAACCTCGAAGTTGATTTTCGATCGCATTTAGGGCTTTAATTGCTTTAGCATTTTTATTTTGGAAACTTTCTTCAATGTATACTTTTGCTAAAGCATTTGCTAGATCGGATGTTCTTTGAGGTTCATAATCCGTGACTTTGATATGTATGATATTGGTATGGCCTTCTTGTTCGGTTTTTATGCGAGCTATTAATTTTTCGACAATAAAAAAATATTCCTTATTATGTCGAATTTCATCTTTAGTGAGAGATGAATCTAAAAGCCCCATCACCTGCGCAGCTTTTTCAACCATGGGAACACTTTTGATTTCTTCCCCACGGCTTGTCATTTCATCACCTGCATACCGTCTAATGCCTTCCATATACATTCCGGTTAAATCGGTTGATATATCAATTTTCAGACTGGTAAATGCTTGATATATCGGGTCCGGCTTGTTCATCATTGAGAAAAAGAAGCTGAAGCTGCCGAGCATAACAACCGTCACGATGACGATAATCTTCTTTTTCTTAATGATTCGCCAGTAATCTCGTAGGTTTAGTTCATATTGTGCCATTTGTATCTCATCTATTAATATATTCTTGTAGTAATTATATAAACCATAAGGATTGCACTAACGAGGTTTACAACAACAGCGAATGGTTGAAGTTTTTCTGATAGTCTAACGAAAAACCCTCTTTGTCGTTTTTGAACGATAATACGGTCGCCATCCTCAAGGAATACGTTTCTGCTATCATCGCGTTTAAATAAGAAATCCTCCATATCAAAAATAACCGGTTTTTCTTGTTTCCTGGTAATGACTATTTCTTGAAGGTCAGCGGCATCTGTTATACCGCCGATATTTGCCAGAAATTCCGCTAACTGAATATTGCCTTCTATCGGGTATATTCCCGGGCGAATAACTTCGCCAAAAACGAAAACATTTCTTGAACTTAACTGAAGCACATCCACAGTTACAATAGGCTCGCGGAAGTACGGTTTTGCCATTTCCGCAAGTATGTTCTGGGCTTTGTCAACAGTGAGACCGCCAAGATGGACCAGTCCAAATAAGCGATGGAAAATATTGCCTTCGCTATCCACAATATAGCTCTCAGATTGTGCGGGGTTTGTTTCCATCAAAGCCATTTCATTGATAATTATTTCAAGAACATTACCGTATTGTAGCATGTAATTTTTTGATAATCTGTCATATTTTTCCTGTCCTTTAAATCGGGGAACGATAATTTTATCTTTATCTTTTAAGAAGACGTTATTTACGACTTCATCGGTAAATAAATATCGCTCCATATCAAAGATGACTTTACTACCGTCGTTACGGGAAATTGTAATTCGGGAAATATCTGCTTCCGGCGTTGTTCCGCCTTTTTCGATGATAAACTCCGCTATGGTTGTATTCGGTTTAACGAGGAAGACGCCAACTCCTGACACTTCGCCATATAAAATGACTTTTATACTGGTTTTTTCGATGACGCTGACCGCAACTCGCGGTTGTTTAAAGTAACGTGCAAAGTTTTCTGTTAACAACTCTTCCGCTTCCATAATTGTCATATCAGCGATTGAAACGATGCCAATGAGTTCATGAAATATTGTTCCATCGGGTCGGATGGTGAAAATGTTACTGCGTTCGATCGGATTACCCTGTGGATCAACATCAATATAAGAAATTGTGATTCTATCAGATGGTTGTAAGACGATCGTTGCATTTTCTTCATAATAACTAAGTTTTGTTTCCTGGGCAAAAATCATGACGATAGAACATAAAAAAATTAGATAAGTGACGTGTCTTTTACTTTTTGTATTCATATGACCTTAGCTTACTTTGAGTTTAGTGCTTATAATTTTGAATATTGTCATTTTTTCCAAAGATATTGTTCAATAACATTAAAGATCGCCGGAGAAACCAGTGACTACTTTTGCCAATACGCTATTGGTCAGATAGTTTAAATCTATAGGTTTTGTGATGTAGTCAGCCGCCCCGTTTTTCAATGTGCTTAATGCAATTTCCTTGTCGGCAAGACCCGTGATCATGATAACATCAATATCTGCATGATTCACTTTGATTTCTTTTAGGAATTCCACACCGTCTCCGTCAGGTAATTTAATATCCAGTAAAATAATGGTCGGCTTGAATTTCTCGATCTGCTCTCTTGCCTCTGCCAGTGAAAATGCGCTGGCGACATTATAGCCCTTATGAAGCAGTAAATCGTCCAAACATTCAACAGTGTCGTGTTCGTCATCAACAATAAGTATTTTTGTTTTCATAATCTTCTTCTCCCTAACGCAATTTAATTATTAGTTTATTCTTAGTCAATCATTTATCCGTTTTTAATATCTGTAAAATTCAGTACATCCTTTTGAACAAATTGAAAATCGTTTATGTCGTTTGATGTGATTTCGATAACCCCGATACAAATCGTTATTCCAGATTTCGGTGAAAGGATGCTCAAGCACGTTCCCGGTAGTAAAATTCATCGAGTGATACGGGCGCACGCTGCCATCAGGTAATATATATGCGGTCATCCACAAACTCAGACAGCGATTTTTATAGGAAGATGATTCAAATTCAAACTCGGAATACCACCGGCGGATTTCATTGCTATTAAAATTCGGAAAAAAACTGATGTCAATAACAGATTTTTTCCGCTGAATCTCTTCAATCTTTGATGTTAAGAAATCCACATCGATTTTAGGCGGATTATCCCGGGTAAATCCAATCCAGTCGGTGGGGGTCTGGTCAAAACGTTTTTCGAAGAAATCAAAGAATTGTCTTACAGTTGGCTTGGAGAGGAATAAAAGATGGTGAAAAGTCAGTCCCCTGGCATGAATATTTTCGGCAATGTTTATTGTGTCATTAATACTCTTATAGTTTTCCTCCCAAAGAGTACTATTTATGTTGATGATCGGAGTTTTTATTTTTCGCTTTTGTTTTAAGTCATGAAGAATTTCGAAGCCTTCGATTGATCGTTGAAATGTACCTGGAACGCGCCTGATTTTATCATGGATTTCTTCCGGACCATCGAGAGAAAAGATTATTTCATCCAGACCTGAATCAATTATTTCCTCGGCATAGTTCTGTATCAAGGTGCCATTTGTCACAATGTTGCATCGCATTCCGGCTGTTTTGACGGCTTTGACAATTTTTAGCCATTCCGGATGCAACATGGGTTCACCGCCAAAGAGTGTAATATTCGGTTGAAAGAACCTTACATTGTCAATAATTGGTTTTATTTCATCCAGTGATAATCGTTGTTTCAACAAATCGTTACTGAATTCATTAAAGGCGCCATTTTCTCCCCATTGCCCGCACATCAAGCAACGCAAATTGCATTTATATGTAAGGAATAGTGATATGGTTTCGGGCCAGTAACTTTTACCGTCAAATAGATGGTATGACAGGGCGGATTTAAATCGATGGGTGAAGTTTCGATATGCATATATCGGTTGAGAAAAGGATTTTCGCATTGCGCGAATCAGATTTTTTCTTGGGATCATATTAGATTTCTATAATGTGATTTTAAACTGGTATGGTGATGTCTCACTTTCAACAATCATTGTATTCTCACCTTTATTAAGAACGGTTTTGTAATTGGATATATTTCCTCCAATATTTTTTCCGTTTACAATAGTACCGAGACTGCTGCCCCGGTCCAGTACATAGAATTGATTACCGTGTAAGTTGATAGACAGGTGGTTTTTAGAAACATTATAGGGCATTTCATCTTCGATAAACAAGTCATTGTCGCTGAACGAGGTTTGTCTTCAATCAATCCCATTTCACCGAAGATTTCCGGTGCTTCAAGAGTCGCGAGGAGAAGATCTTCAACGTTGGTTTTTTTACGAACTTCAACGCTGCCCTGCTTAAGAATAAATGCCGAATCGCCAAATGTTCCTTCTTTTATGATGATTTCGCCAGGATTGTATCGCATCTCTTTCATTGAATCGTTCCTTTTTGATTCAGTTTAATATAATACAAATTATTAATAAATTAAATCATTATGACGCTCCCTGAAAATTACACATCTTTTTTCTAAGTAATTGATATATAATGACTTTATTTAAAAATAGGGATAAGGTAAAATACTTACACAATAAGTAGGAAAATTTAAAATTGTGAATATGACTAAGACATTTGTCTTTAGTTAAGTTTTAAACCCTTTTGCAATATTCACTCCCGCCGTACACCCATCGATCCGCTCATAATCACCCACATGCGGATCAAAGCGATAGTCTTTCTGCCATTCCTTGTAATTGATGACAATCTCTTTGATCGCGAAGGCTATCAGGTCTACTTCCTTATTGGTCAGAGTAGGGTGGAGGGAGACGCGCACCCAGCCGGGCTTGATGCTCAGGTCGCCGTGGTCGATCTTTTCCGTGATCTCTCTGGATTTTTCTTCGTTGATATGCAACAGCACATGCCCGTAGGTGCCGGCACAGAGGCAGCCGCCGCGGGTCTGGATACCATATCGGTCGTTCAAAAGACGCACAAAAAGATTATGATGGATGCTGTGGGAATAAAATGAGATAAACCCGATGCGATTGCGGTTTTGTTTCTCAAGGATTTCAATCCCGTCAATGCGCTCCAGCTGATCCAGGAAACGGTTGGTTTGCCAGTGTTCCCGTTCCATTAGCTTGGCTACGCCCATTTCTTCCTTGAGCAGAATTGCGAGCGAGGCTTTGATCGCTTGCAGGAAGCCGGGAGTTCCGCCGTCCTCACGAATCTCGATATCCTTGAAAAAGCGATGCTTGTGCCAGGGAGTAGTCCAGGCGACTGTCCCTCCGCCGGGATGATCGGGGACAGAACAATCATAGAGTTTTTTATTAAAAATGATGACGCCCGATGCACCTGGTCCGCCAAGGAATTTATGCGGTGAGAAAAAGATGGTGTCCAGCCGCTGCTCTTTATTTTTGGGATGCATGTTGATTGATACGTATGGCGCCGAAGCGGAAAAGTCCACAAAGCATAGTCTGTCGAATTCGTGCATGATTTCAGACATTTCATAAAAAGGCGTGATGATGCCGGTGACGTTGGAACAGGCGGTAAAAGATCCGATGATCAGATTCCGTTCTTTGTTTATTTCAAGAATATCCCGCAGATGGTCAAGATTGGGAGTGCCGTCGGATTTTTTGCAGAGGATAGCAATATCGACACAACATTCTTCCCAGGTGGTCTGGTTGGAATGATGCTCCATATGAGTGACGATCACCAGCGGACGTTCTTTCTCACACATAGTTATTTTGTCTTTGTATTTTTCCGGTATTCGCAGACCGAGGATGCGCTGGAATTTATTTATCACCGCCGTCATGCCAAACCCCGCAAAAAGCAGGACATCGTCTTCTGATGCATTGACGTGTCGTTTGATAATGTCATGAGCCTGATGATAGGCGGAGGTCATGATTGTGCCTGTGAGAGTGCTTTCCGTATGGGTGTTGGCGACATAAGGGCCCAGTTTGCGGGAGATGTAGTCCTCAATGGGTTTATACAATCTGCCGCTGGCTGCCCAATCAGTATAAATGATTGGTTTTTTACCCGAAGGGAATTGATGTTTAAAACCGTAGCCGACGACATTCCGGCGGAATTTTTGAAAATATTTTTCAAGAGAAGTTGATGATGTCATAATTTAACGCGTGTTTAGTCTGTTCTTAATTATTCTGTCAGTAGAAAATATAAGAAATCCTTTGCATTTGAGTTACAGATTTTTCATGTATTTTAAAGTAAAATCCTTGAAATTTAAGTTGCTGGTCTGAAAGAAGACTTTTTATGAAACGAAATAGCCATCAACAGGTTAAGACTGAAAGCGGCTGGGCATGGTGTGAAAAGAAAGGTGGTAAATCAGGGTGGCTGCCTCTGGAAAATATCGTACCTATCGATGAATCGATTTTATAATGCAGTCTATTATTCTGTATTTTCGGGTGGTAAATCTGAATCTGGATGTCACAAAGAATTGTGATAAGAGAAAAATCGAGTAAAGAAATATTTTTACCGTTTCTTAGGAAATTTTCTTTACTCTGCGCGCCACTAATTTTCTTATCTTTTTGTAACTCGGTGGCGGACCGGTGCGTACCAGCTTGTCATTAATATAAAAAGCATCGCTGATACCCCATTCACGCATCACCTCTTTTTCGAAAGTATCAATTTCCCGGAATTCTACTGAATCCGGAAATTCCGATACAACTCGTTTAGCCCGTTCATAGATAAGATTCTGTGCCGGACACCAGCCGTTCTTGAAAAAGGTCAAAACTACTTTATCGGAATTCAATCCCAAATCCATATCCTTTTTCGGCTTGATCCATGACGGCGGCAGAGCATCATCGGTAAAGGGTTTCCAGAGCAATACCTGACCTCCCATATTTTCGACTTTTTTGTAGCCATGTTTTTTAAACCAGGAGGCTTTCATCCAGAAGGGGAGGGCGACACCCCAGGCAACCAGACCTTTGGCGCCCAACTGTCTGACGTCTTCTTCAGCGGCTTTCAGCAATGCTTTTCCCATGCCCCGTTTTTGAAAGTTGCCGCGACCTTTTTTATAGCCGTGTACCCAGATACAATTAATGAAGTACAGGTCTTTTCCCTCTACAAAGGAATATTCGATTGGCAGGTAATGGATCATTCCACCGATAACGCCGTTATCGTCAGCGGCGAATTTTACACGAAGTACTTTGTCTTTCATCTTATTGTACCAGATTTCCTTATGATTACCGGCTTCTTTAATCTCATCAGACCAGTCTTCCAGACAGACAAAATAGAGATGTTTGTTTTCTTCGTTCAGATCAATGATTTGCATGGTAATTCCCTCCGAAGATATATTTCCTTTTTATTGTTTAATATATCACAGAATAATAAATATGGCAATATTTTGGTTATGGTTTCGAAATAAATGGAAGATTATTGATGTGATGGAAATAAAAAGCCTTTATTATCGGAGGCAACTTTGTAGCGGTGCAGGGACTCCCAGCCTGCTCCCAACCAAAGGAAGGGCTGGCAGGGAACCCCCTGCCGACAGGCAGGCGGACACGCGGATTATAATTCCGCTACTCTAACCAGTTATTGACTAGGTGAAATATTTAAAATTCATGGAAGATAGTAGCGGTGCAGGGACTCGAACCCCGGACACGCGGATTATGATTCCGCTGCTCTAACCAGCTGAGCTACACCGCCATTCAATAAGCGGCGAAATTTAATAATTCCGATTATTGGAAACAATAAATAATTCTGACTCAATCTTCCGGCTTCTCCCGCCGCCGCGGGATACGCCGGACAAGTAACCTTAACCTCAGCCTTAACATCCCTGATGATTTTCCGGTTGCAATTTCCCGCCACTTTGACCAAATTCACTTCCAATGTTGAACACGTAAGGAGAACGCATGAAATCTGTTTTGAAACTGAATAAAGTCACCGTCGTTTTGCTAATGGTATGCCTGGGCGCGTTTCTGTTTGCCGGGGAAACCGATAAGCCCGACTGGGAAGGTGGCTTGCCGGAAGGATGTACAACAATTACCGTGGGTTGTAAAGCAACCGCCGACGGATCGGTGATCACCTCCCATACCTGTGACAGCCATCGGACCCGATCCTGGCTGGACATTACACCTGCGAAAAAACATAAAAAGGGGTCGAAGGCAACTATAGTGAAACGAGCGCCCTATGATTCTCTGGCAATGCCGACCTACAAACACGAT
>JAHIOG010000462.1 GCA_018895675.1 bacterium | reverse complement strand
TAAAGAAAAAGGATTGAAGATATTATGGCATTCCAACGGCGCCATGAATCCCGAACCGTTAAAAAAGATTTTGAAATATACTGATGCTGTGACTATAGATTTAAAAGGATTCACGAGGAAAGCTTACCAGAACTCCTCCGCCTTATTAGAACCGGTATTAGACGCCTTAAAGATTATCAAGAAGGAAGGGAAGTGGCTCGAGATTGTAAATTTGGTTATCCCGACTATAAACGATGATCCTGATGATATCCGCCGGATGTGTGGATGGATCAGGGACGAAATTAGCGTCGAGACACCGCTTCACTTTTCCAGATTTTTCCCAAATTATAAGTTAACCCAGCTGGCGCCAACGCCGATATGGATTTTAGAAAATGCGCGAAAAATAGCTGTGGATGTGGGTTTACATTATGTTACAATAGGCAATGTTCCCGGACATAAATACAACTCAACATTCTGTCCCAAGTGTGGGAAGAGGTTAATTGACAGGACTCATTTCCAGGTGTTACAAAACAATGTGGTAAATGGCAGGTGCAGGTTCTGTCAACATAAAATACCCGGAATATGGGGGTAAGCAGCCTGTGCCAAAACGCCTTGTTATAGCGATATTGATTATGGGGTTCAGTGGTATTGTTTCGCAGATACTACTTTTAAAGGAACTACTAATCTCTTTTTACGGCAATGAACTGTCTATCGGGATAATTTTAGCTAACTGGGTTATTCTGGAAGCAATAGGCTCATTCGTCATTGGTAAAAAAATTGAAAAGATTAAAAGAAAAATTGAAGCATTCGTCGGACTTACGCTTCTGTTTTCATTCTGTTTCCCGATAGCGATTTATTTAGTGCGAGTATGGAAAGAAATTATCGGTCTCTCTTCGGGTGAAGGTTTTGGGTTATTTCAGATGCTTTACTCCTCCTTTTTTATTCTTCTGCCCGTAAGCCTTTCACATGGCGCATTGTTTACTTTTAGCTGCAAGATCTTTTCCTTATATAGTTCCAATAAAGGTGAAACTCAACGGAACATCGGGCGGGATAAAACTGCTGGGGCGAAACAGGATGCGGAAAGTATTGGCAATGTCTATATTTATGAAACAATAGGGACTATTGTCGGCGGTGTTGCTTTTACTTATCTTCTCTTTACTCATTTTAGTTCCATTCAGATAGCGTTAGGAACAGCGCTGTTAAATATTATCGTCTGTATATTTCTTTTAAGCCCGGCGTGGGGAATTAAAAAAGCCTCGTTAATAATACGGGAAAAGATAGCAAGAAAAACCCTCGGACCCGAATCTTTTGGTAATGGGGCTGTTATAGCGGAGAAGTCGTTTGTTTATAAAATTCTATCAATTGTATCTCTGATATTATTTATTCTCTGCGCATATTTTCTATTTAGTTCCAAAGCCGAAGAGATTCATTGGCTTTCTGTGCAAAAACAATGGCAGTCTCAAAATATCATCCACTATCAAAACTCTATCTATGGCAATGTAGCGGTTACTAAAAATGCAGAGCAGTACACTTTCTTTTCGGACGGAGTCCCAATTATTACCACACCGACTCCGGATATCGTTTTTATGGAAGAATTTATCCATTTGTCCATGCTGTTTCATTCCAATCCTAAAGAAATACTTATTATTGGCGGTGCGGCAGGAGGCTTGCTAAATGAAATCCTAAAACATCCAGTAGAACGGCTGGATTATGTTGAACTCGACCCTTTGATATTAGAAACCGTAAGCAAATTTTCCACACCACTGACTGAAACGGAGTTCGCTGACCCGAGGGTGAAAAACCATTATATGGACGGCAGGCTTTTTGTCAAAAAAACGCTACATAAATATGATATGGTTTTAATAGGATTGCCTAATCCTCAGGATTTACAAGTAAACCGGCTTTTTACCAGAGAGTTTTTTTCATTAGTAAAAAACAGGCTAAATAAGGATGGAATTTTAGCAATCAACCTGCCGGGTTCTTTAACATATTTGAGTGAGGAATTAAAGGATCTTAATGCCTGTATTCTTAATACTCTTAAAGATGTTTATCCCGCTGTGCGCATAATTCCCGGAGATGGGACAAACATCTTTTTATCGTCGTTATACCAGGAATTGAACCTGATTGACCATGTACAACTAAGTCAAAGATTCAGGGAGCGTATGTTGCAGGTTCGTCTTCTTACGCCGGCTCATATCGAATATAAATTACACCCCGGGCGGTTAAGTTGGTTTCTAAAATCTCTGCAAGACGGCACGGATAATATTAATCAAGATTTTAAACCAATGGGCGTTTACTATGGTCTTTCCTATTGGAACGCTCTTTTTTCTCCTTATGCACAAAGGTTGTTTAAATGGTTTGAAGGCATAAACCTATGGTTTTTTATCATTCCGCTTTTCATATTCACCACTGCGTTTTTGTTCCTGCGATATAAAATCGAAAGGCTGAAAAGAATAAATATCCCCTACTGTATCGCTACTACCGGTTTTACCGGGATGATATTAGATATAGCCCTGATCTATACATTTCAGATACTCTATGGATATGTTTTTCATTGGATCGGGCTTTTAGTTACGGCTTTTATGGTAGGAACAGCTGTTGGAAGCATTGCGATAACTTTGTACATGGATCGAATCAAAAAAGATATTGTCTGTTTTATTAAAATTGAAATTGCAATAATTATGCTTTCGGGAACACTTCCGCTAATTCTACTTAAATTAAGTTACTATTTAGACCGTCCCGCTATATTTATTATTTTACAGTTGGTATTTTT
>JAHIOG010000461.1 GCA_018895675.1 bacterium | reverse complement strand
GCTTACTTTATATAATCCCGTGTAATAAAGCGAGAAAACCTTAACTGATAGGGCAAGTAATATAAAAATACCCATTCCTTCAATAAAGTTTTCCGGGATTTTGCCCTCGAAGCGTAGGTAAAAAGCTACATACATGGAGAGGGCAATGAGGAGCGAGTCGAAGGTGAGATAAAATAAGGTTCTGTTCAGAGAAGTCTTTTTTTTGAGCTCTTTCTGGATCCGCTCTAATAGATGCGCTGATCTCATAACGCCCATTAAATATGAAGGTCTTAGAATACTAAAAATACATTCAGTGTTTAATTCCTTCACATTTTACCACCATGTAAACAGTTCTCCATAATATCCTGATATCTAATAAAACAGTCTGATGCTTTAAATAGTATTCATCAAACTCAACTTTCACAGGTATAGAAAGTTCATCCCTGCCATTTATTTGCGCCCACCCGGTAAAGCCCGGGACCAGTCTGTGAACTTCGGCCTTAGTTCGAAGTTCGATCAGATCATATTGATTATATAACGCAGGTCTTGGACCGACAACACTCATTTCGCCTCGAATGATATTAATAAGTTGAGGCAGTTCGTCAAGGCTTGTTTTTCTTAAGAATTTGCCGACCGGAGTAAGGTATTTTTCCGGGTTTGTTAATAGATGAGTTGCAAGAGGAGGAGTGCCAACTTTCATGGTACGGAATTCATGCATGGATGCAATTATAAGGTTAGGATTTTTCCATTAATTCGGGTTTATCCTCTGTTACTTTTTCTATAAGTTTTATCTCACCAAAAATTTCCTCATATTGCTTAAGAAGTCTTCCAAACCATTCATATGTCCTATGTGCTTGTTGCGGCGTTAGCTTTACCCTTCAGGAATTCCCCTCTTCTTATTTTCTAAATCCGTTCCCTGATTTCCTGTTTCATCCAATTTCGCCCTGCAACAATCTTTTCTTATGCTTTTCTTCAATCTCTTTTATGCTTTTTTCAGGCATATCGAGATCCTCTGGCATTGTTCCGCCAAGCTCTTTAATAGTCTGCCTTACTTTTTTGCCTACAACAAAGTGGGTCTTGTTAGCGTTCTCTTTTCCCCTTATATTTTCGCGCCTTAATTTATCATCCGTCTGAGTTGCCCTGAACAAGTTGGCTGCAAACTCTGTGCTTCCCATATGATCCAGGATTTTCTGGTTTATATCAAGCCCTTTTCTTTTATGTATGTCTTTAACACCAAGCCCATTGTATAATCCCTGATATCCTTTATTTTGAAATATTGCATAGTCTTTAGGATTGTCAATACCCGACATATTCGCAGCTTCCGCAAGGGATTTATTATGATTCTTCAATTCATTTCGAATAGCACACCGTTTTTTATCTTCTATAAACGCCTCATCATTCTCGCGCTCTCTGGTCTTTACCGCAAAATATGTCTGACCCAAAGCAATTATTTTTTTTTTGGGATCTCCGTTTTGCACGATAAGATAACAGGCATAACGTGATAACATAATGTCATCAATGTTTCTTTTTGCTTCAGACCCGATATCAACCATTTTGCTAACGTCAGCAAAATGGTCTCCAACCTCATTTTTTGCATTTTTGCATGATTCCTTTGCCTTTTCAACCACTTGAAGGAAATTACGCCATTGTTCATATTCAAGAAGGTCTTTTAAATCACGCGCATACCAAAATTCAACACCATCTTGCGTGTGTTTTTTTGCCTTTTCAAAATTGTCTTTTGAATATTGTTCTATATCTGGCATAAAAAATCACCTACAACCCCAGTTTTTTCGCCATCCAACGCTCAAATTCATCTTTGTCAAACATTATTTAGATAAATCATTTTGTAGATTTAAAAGGATTTCCACAAATAGTGGGACTTTTTATTTTGTTCCAGATACAGTTCGTTTGGTTCGTTGCTTGGTGGCCTAAAGTAATTAACAACGAACTCGTACAAACTCAAAACGAACTCAGTGTTTAACTCCTTCAGCTTTTGCCACCTTGGAAACAGTCCTGTATATTATCTTAAAATCTAATAAAATGTTCTGATGCTTTAAATAGTATTCATCAAACTCAACCTTCGCAGGTATAGAAAGTTCATCCCTGCCATTTATTTGCGCCCACCCGGTAAAGCCTGGAACCAGGCTGTGAACTCCGTTCTCAGTCCGAAGTTCAATTAGATCATATTGATTATATAATGCCGGTCTTGGACCGACAACACTCATTTCGCCCCAAATGATATTAAAAAGCTGAGGGAGTTCATCAAGGCTTGTTTTTCTTAAGAATCTGCCGACTGGAGTCACGTATTTTTCCGGGTTTGTTAATAGATGAGTTGCAAGAGGAGGAGTGCCAACTTTCATGGTACGGAATTTATACATTTTAAAGATGCTGTTTTGAACTCCGACCCTGTCAGAGATATAAAATACGGGGCCATCGGATGTTAACTTTATAAGTAGCGATATGAATAGAATTATCGGCAACAATACAAATAATAATAAAGAGGCTGATACAAAATCAAACATCCGTTTTATGGTCATATTTCCGATTTGGATCTCCTATACGACTCAATCGTTTCATTCATGGTATTATATAGATCATATTTTGGCTTAAATCCGATCTCTTCCCGGATTTTACGGGATGAAAAAGTAAGCGAACTGGTAAGTTTATTCAGCACTCCAGAATTAAAAGGTAGCGTCTTTCCAATAATATGACCGCTGGTATCCCCGGCATGAGCGAGCACTTTTGCTATACTCATCGGAACATAAAATGGAAGTGGTCTTTTTCCTAATCCTTTCGCAATCAACTCATATAATTCTTTAACAGTATAATCAATCCCGTCGGTCACTATATAAACTTTGAAATCCGTTTCTTCGTGGCCTGCAACAGCCACAGCCGCATCTATAGCATTTCCGACATAGGCGAAGCTTCGTTTGTTTTCACCATTTCCCATCATAACAAATCGACCTTTATCAACCCCTTCAATCAGCGTGTAGATATTCCCTTTATTTCCTGGGCCATATACCATAGGAAGACGCAAGATCGTGGTTATTACTCCCTTATCTTTTCCCCAATCTCTAATCATAACTTCTGCTTTTAGCTTGGTAATACCGTATGGTGTGATCGGATTTGTCTCAAAAGTTTCATCGATGTTCAGGCCTGAGTCCGTGCCATACACGCTGACGCTGCTAAAAAAAATTATGTGTTTTATAGACGGGCCGAGAGATTCCAAAAGATTTTTTGTTCCGTCGATATTAACTCTATTGACTAACCTTATTTCTTCTTGAGACTTTGGAGTTTTATGGACATAAGAAGCAAGATGAAAGACCACATCAACATTATCAGAGATACCTTCTATTGATGCTTTATCGGTGATGTCCCCCACATGCACTTTAACATTATCATCCCATTCTGGGGGGATATCTTTACGATCGCGGATAATGGCGGTTATATTATAACCACTTGCTTTTAGAGAAGTGATCAGGTGTCTTCCAATAAAGCCATTTGCGCCGGTTATCAGAGCTTTTTTCATTTCGTTTCACCCATCAATGGGTTAAGTTATTGAGTATTAGATATTTATGATTCTTTATCCCATTAACTAAATTCGGACGACATATATTCTATTTGGAATTTGAAAATAATTTTAAATCGTTATCTACCATTTCTTTTACTAAAGATTCAAATTTGGTCTTGTTTTCCCAACCCAATTTTTGTTTAGCTTTAGAAGCATCGCCTTGTAGAAGAAAGACCTCTGAAGGACGATATAATAAATTATCTTGTTCTAAATACAATACCTTCGCCATTAACCTGTATTAATTTTACCTAATATCGTTATTTCTTTAAATATTTGCTGAATTAAAATTGGATCAGGTTTTTGCGGAAATAATTTTAATACTTCATCTACATATTTACTGCCTCTAAAGTGTGCTTTTAGATCTATAACACTAAATTCCGCATTCTGTGGACGAACGGTGTTGATTAAAATATGAGAAAGATTTACCATAAAAAAAGCAAGGTTAACTGCATTATTGACAGGTGTTTCCTTGATGTTCATAAAATCCTCTAATCCCCAGTATTGTTTTGCATCACGGAAATTGAATTCAATCTGAAAGCGTAGCTTGTAATAGTCGATCAACTTCTCATAGTCCAAATCCAGATCACTGCTGAATAAAATCACAAAATCTCCGGTTTTGGTTTTGAGATTTTCTTTAACTATGATCACTATATTCAACTTTTGAGAGAATAGTTTATGCAGCATTGTCATTTGATAAATGTCAGTCTTAATCGACTTTTCACAAGTACTCTTTTTCAAGAACTTAATAGGAATATTTTTATAGTTTATTCTTTCCCCATATTTTCTTGGTGCCCCTCTCCCACTGTATGCACCTTCATAAGGAAAATATAGCTTCGAGTTCTTTTTCAATTTTGAAATCAGATACAATCCACCGAGTTTAACCATTTGCAATGCATCATTATGGCCAAATGCACCATCAAACACCGCATATTTGACTTGAATGTTTTTTCCAATTAGCAGCATCACTTCCAATAAAAGTTTCTGGATGAATTTGAGATATGGAGATAATTCAACGTTCTCCTTGACTTTGTTTGTACTGCCTTTCGGTCTCCCACTCCCTCTTTTTTTCACTGATCCATTGTTATTTTTTTCTTGATTTAGTTTTTTTTTGTTGTTGTTTTTTCTGGATTTGTTTCTTCATTTGGACGGGTCATCTGTTGGGTCATTAATGGCAATGAGATTCGCCATTTCGTACTGACAAGAGAAAAGGCAAAGATTGATATTCCAGGAACCGGTTTCCCAAATAGGGATGAAAAAAACCGATCGAGACCAAATGTTTTTTTCCCCGATTTTGTCACGACAGTTTCATCTCCGGCTAAGATAAAAGTGTCAGAACTATTCAGAAAATAATGACGAATAAGACTCCATTGAACCTTTTTCCAATCTATGGATGTATTGAAAAATCGCTGAACACTTCGATAGCTGCCACCTTCTCCAGTCCATCTGGAAAGGGCAAGCATTGTCACGCGACCTGGAATAGCCAATAATGCAGGGACGATAATTTTCAACCGTTTCAAAGATGTTGAATCCATACATGCATTCAAACACTGTAATATTAAAAGAATGTCAAACATTGAGGTCACCTAATAAAGGATATTATAGAGGTTATTGACAAAATTTATCTTACATTATATCCAAGTGATTTCATTAATCTTTGAGCGTGACGAATAGAATATTCAATGTTCAAAACATCTTTCAGGTATTTCACTACCAATTGACCATCCCATTCGGGCTGTGCATATCCTTTTTTTATAGGTTTTTGTGAGAGAATTAAACGCAACTCTTCTTTTTGTTCAATAGTGATTCTTTGTTTCCTCCCTGTATGGGGATCATCAAATAAACCTTCCAACCCGTACTTATTTACACGTTCTACTAACTTGTAAATCTGGCTTCTACTAAAATTATGTCTATCGCTTATTGTTTTGATCTCTTCTTTATTGATTACTTCCTGGAGAATTGCTATTCTGAATCCAATTCTCGCATTTGGATAAAGGGTAAGATTATTTCTCAGACTATCTTTTGAAATTTCAGCGTTTTTTATGTTGAGTTTAGTTTGACGCATAACGTATTATATATGGTCGTTCTAGTATATGTAGTTTATTATTTGTCGCTTAATTTTAGAAAGTTGGGTGCTCCTAGTAGTAAAATATATGTATAAACACAATGTAATAAAATTATTTCTGATCAGGCAAAAGACATTGTAATTAGAAAAATTTATTCATCGTGTTGAATTAAATTAAAATAAGGATTATTTTTTATACTTGGATGGCGAAGGTATTGAACATAACTTTCGGCTAATTCGATTTGTAATAGCCAAGAGCATTTAATTTTAATCATTTGATTTCAACGGTTTTATGTATTGGTTTACCTTTGATAAAGGTTTTAAAATAAATGTAATTGGATTTGGATTAAGATCATTGATTTTCCACGCTCGATAACATTCTATATTTGAATTAATTGTGTTAGTTAGTGAAGGGCGACTTCTTCCACCGGTTCTCATCTTTACCAAGACTTTTGGAATATATTCAGTTGAACAACCAATTTTATAAAGGAATCTTAACATTAGTTCATAATCAGCGGCTATAGGAAAATTTGAATTTTTAAAATATCCATATTTTTCATAAATGCTTCTTCTTACAAAAAAAGTAGGGTGAGGGGGTGCCCATCCCAATTTAAATTTTTCTTTGGAAAAATTTCCAGACTTCCATTGTCTTATAACCTTCTTCGTATTATCTTTATCCACATACATTAAATCCCCATAGCAAGTATCAGTGTTCCCTATAGAAATAATATTGACAACTTCTTCTATAACTGAATTGTCTGCGTATATATCATCGCTGTTAAGTATTCCAACGATCTCACCTGTTGCAGCTTTTATGCCTTTATTCATGGCGTCATATATGCCATCGTCTGGCTCGCTTATCCAATATGCAACTCTATCTCGATATTCTTTAATAATATCAAGAGTACCATCGGTTGAACCACCATCAATGATAATATGCTCTATGTATTTATATTTTTGACATAAGATACTTTGAATCGTATCTTCAATTGTATTTTCACTATTATAAGAAGGAGTAATTATTGATACTTTTATTGCCATAATTGTAGTTATATCTTTGATTAAATTCAAAAGCTTTATAATAAGCCGTTAGTGTCTGTTTTGCCATCTTTTCCCATGAGAACATCTTTGCTCTTTCATAACCCTTCTTAATAAGGTCATCTCTTAATTTTGAATCATATAAAATTGAATAGATTTTCTGGGCAATTTCTTTAGAATCTTTTGGATTAAATAAAACTCCAGCATCACCCACTACTTCTGGGATAGATGTCCTATTAGAAGCTGCAACAGGACAGCCTAAAGACATTGCTTCAAGCAAGGGAATGCCAAATCCCTCAAAAAGGGACGGCAGAACAAATAAGCTGGCTTTCTTATATAAAGTAACCAACTCATTATCAGAAACATAGCCTAATAGAAGCACCCTGTCTTGTTTTATGCCTTTTTTCTTAATGGCATCCCTGATAGTATTTAACGCACATCCTTTTAATCCAACCAAAACGAGTTGATGTTCAACTTTGTTAGCAAGCAATCCGAAACCCTCTATTAACTTGTCTAAATTTTTGTGCGGCAACAAGGAAGCTACAGATAAAATATAATCTCGCTTTATGTTATGCTTGCAAAAGGTATTATTATCAGACCATGTGTTATTTAATCCATCTATAAAAAACTTAGAGGCTTCATAGGTAATAATAACTTTTTCTGCAGGAATATTTAATAAATTAATAATGTCTATTTTGGAATTATTAGATACAGTAACGACCAAATCCGAGTTTCGAGCACTGAGAGGGATTAAGTACCTCCAATACAATAACTTTGCTTTTGGAAAATATTCAGGATAATAAAAATATTGCATGTCGTGAATGGTTACCACTTTAGCACATTTTGCCCAGACAGGTGAAACATAGCCAGGAGAATGAAGAACATCAATTCTATGCTTTTTAATATAGAACGGCAATAGCACCTGCTCCCAAAAGATTCGAAGTGATCTAAATTTTGCTGGCACATCGCACAGTATCTCAGAAAAATTATCCTGCTTAATATCAAAAGTCCCGTGATTTTCTCTGTTAGTGAATATAATATACTGATTCTTTATATCTATTTTAGAAAGTCCTTTAAGCAGACCCCTTAGATATGTTTCCGTACCGCCCACTTTCCCGGGAAGCATAAATAAAGTGTTTATACCAATACGCATAATTTTTTTTCTCCTGACTACCTGTATTTATATAAATATAACAAAATCACAATTAAATCCTATTTTCACCCTTTGCAATTGTTTGAGTCGGATGAGATTTTCGATGCCATACCAACCTGAAAAAAATAGAAAATCCTATACTCAAGGCTATGACAAAAACTAGAGGCGCAAAGGTCAAGATAGGCAATAGAGAGAATTGCATCATAAACACAAAAGCGAAGAAACTATCCTTGTTCATAAGAAAGTACTCGTAAGACATTTTCTGCCATAAGCCTTTTACAAACCCGGCAACAAACACTCCATAAACCCCAAAATCCAAGTAATCTAATGCCCATAGCAAAATTCCCGGAGTATTACCCAAAGCGGCTGCCCCTGGAAATAATACTTGATGAATAAGCACAATGCCATACTCATAAGGCTTATTTGGATATATACTACGTGGAACATAAAACCAGAGGGAGGAGAGCCACCCCTGACCATATTGAAAACCAAATTCGTCGAATCGAGAGATAAATTGTGTTGTGGTGTCAAAATAATCTTGGAAATATAATGGCGCTTCTAGCAAAGACGCATATGAACCCTGAACAAATAATAAGCCAAAGACTGCCATAAGCAATAGAGGCATAAGTAAAAAAAAATTAATGAAGCTAAGTCGTTTAACATAAAAATTATAATAAACTACCCCAATAAACAAAAGTATAATTATATTATTCTTCGATCCCATAAAGTAAGCAGCAATTCCAAACAAACCTGAAACAAAAAGTAGTTTCAATCCACGTGGTTTGTTAGACCAAAGATAATATATAAATGCAAATGTTAGAAACCACTGAATTAAGGCGAAAAATGGGCCGGCCCCAGCACGATAAGTGATATAAGCCTCTCTGGAGTTTGTAAGCCATAATAATCCTCCACCCCCAACTACGGCGAGAGCGATAAAAGATCCGGCAACTCCAAATAGAAGCAATATGAATTTAGACGAGCTAAATACAGTTGCTATGTGCGTTGATCTCAGGCGAAAAAAGTCCATAAAGAAACTAAAAAATTTTATAGTTAAGGATCCGCTAAAAAAGAATGGCAGAGAGACACCCAGCAAATATACTATCGATATCATGGCCGTTTTAACCATATCTTCCTGAGTGTAGGTTTTTATTGGCAGCATGGTGTAAGCAATCACGCCAGATAAAAGAGTTATTAATCCAATATCATAACCCATAAAAATTGTTAGAGGGTTCAGAGGTGTTCGATAACGGAGGATGCCATAAGCTGCCATAACAAAGGCGAAAAATCCTAAAATCCAAAGAGAAAATTCAACTGACATTGCACTCTTCCAGTAGCTCTATAGGATTCTTTTGAATAAAACGAATCCATTCGTCTTCATTAATAAACGCAATCCAAGTTCAAAATGTAAAAATAGTTCTTGATCAATCTTTTTAGATAAACTCTCCTTCATTTTTGGCTCGCAGGGATTTTCTTTAATATTATATAGTTGAGTTTTATATTTTCTACGCAGTATATATATAAATTTTCGCATCATATTTTTCACTTAAATTAATCCATAAGTTTTTTAATTTGTCCAATCCATCCTTACGCATCATTCAACTATAACCCTATATATTTTCTCATTACTGCTCCCAAAACCAATCTACTATTTCAATAATCGGGATTTTTAAAGCATGTTTAATCTGGTCTTACACTTTGGTAAACTAATTTTAATTCTTTTATATCAATTCCTTTGATAATCAACATAATGAAAAAATAAATAATAATACTTGAGATAATAGTAACAACGATATTTAAAACATCTAAATATTTTAGAGCAATGGCAACCATTATAGCGGATGCAAATAACGGCTTAATTAAGTACCTGTAAAAATTAAAGTTTACTACTTGGTTATAATACCTCTTACACAGAAATAAACCGACCACTTCTACTAAAAACCATGATATTGAGGCACCAATAGCACCTTTTTCTGGGACTAAAATTACAGCAAAAATACCCATTAAAACAGCCTGCAATCCTACTGTTTTTAAATATAAAATTTGATTATCAGACGCTAAAAGCCCCATAACAAAGATACCGTTTAGCATTCCAAACACTGCAACCCATATCAGTACTTGAAATATTTCTATGCTTTTTACATACCCACTGCCATATAAAAAAGTTACAATCGGGTCCGCAAGAGTAAAACCAAGAAAACCTATAGGAATTACCACAACACCAATAACCTTTGAGACCTTCTCATCAAACATTCTCAGCTGTTCCTTGGATTCAAAATACAGACGGGAGAGAGTGGGAAATATTACAGCCCAAAAGACTCCTGCTAAACCAAAAAAGAAAAGTACTATCTTTTGGATAGCGATGAAATACCCAACCTCTTCGGTCTTACCAAGTAATCCAAGAAGAATAATAGAAAAGGTATAAACGACAATGATAAGCACTTGTGTAGTCAATATTGGAAGCGACTGTTTCAGAAGATTTTTCCATAAATCAATATCCATTGCGAATCCAAACTTGAATCCAGCCTTATGAACCAACATAAAAAGTAAAAAAACTGCTGCCAACATTGCTATCACCCTGAGAATTGGAACAAAATATATGTTGGCAGTATATGTCAAAATCAACACGATGCCAATTGCGTAGGTTGCTTCTCTCAGTACCCTGAATAATCCTATATATCTCATTTTTTCGATTCCCTGGAAGAGCCACTCAGTGGATAATGCTATAGGGAATAGGCATAAGCCGTAAAGAATTGTAAGATATTTTAATTGCGAGTCGATATTTAAGGAAAAGATTATTATATTCAGCAGGAAGTATGTAAATAGGCTGAGCATTAATTTGAGTGATAAAATGTTTCCAAGATATGTATTAATATATCTTTTATCCCTTGCGACGTCTCTTGTAGCAATTGTATCAATTCCAGCAATTCCAATATAAATAAAATAACTAAAAAAAGCTTCTGCAAACCCTAACTTGCCAAAGTCACTCACACCGAGTTTCCTCGCAATGAAAATTATAGCAAGAAAACCTAAAAACTTTGCAGCCAGCTCGCCACTCATAAAGTAGAGAAAATTATTTATAATTTTTTCTTTAGTACTTAACATAAATTATTAGCCCATAGTAAACATACGATAAACTTTTCTGTATCTACAGTATCTCCGAATCAAAATGAGCATATTGATAGCCCACTCTCTTAATAACATTGTCTTGGATAATAACAGATGTGGATAAACTACCGAAAGACGTTCCTGATGTTCTCCCAGCCTACATGTCTTGTTACTGGGGATAAGG
>JAHIOG010000460.1 GCA_018895675.1 bacterium | reverse complement strand
ATAATGATAGATTTAATTGCATTTAAAAAGGCGATTGAGGAAACCGGAATTAGTGGTGATCATTCCTTAGAGTAGAAAGGTTTCGGGAGGTTAACATGAAAAAATATTTTGTCTTTATCATAATTCTTTGCATGACAGTATCTGTGTTACCACAACAGAAAAATTTAAAATATTATGAAAGAAAAAAGCCGGAGTATCTCGACCCTGTTTATGGTAATAAGTTTGTTTATGGTAGGCGTTGCTCGTCCTTGCTTTTTCGTAGTTTGTACGGGTACAACAAAAGTGGAGAATTCATTGATTTGATTGCTGATGGTCGTCCAAAACCGGTAGATAATTCAAATACTAAATTTACTTTGCAAATACGTCCAAACATGCTTTGGCATGATGGACAAAAAGTCAGTTCCAGAGATGTAGTACGCTCCTTTCAAATATTGAAAAATGAGAATACACTATACGGTGGTAAAGAGATTTTAAAACGATTTAAGCATATTGCATCCGATGGCGATCTGGGATTAATTATTGAACTAAATTCACCGAATCCACAGCCGGAATATATTATGATTTTCCCGATTTTACCTGCTCACCTGCTTAATAGTGTATATCTTAGTGAAAGTAATCAGTTTACTGTAAAACCGACTGGGAATGGGCCGTTTAAAATTGAATTAAAAGAAATTGACAAAATAACTTTTACAAAATTCGATGATTATATTTATACTATTCCCAATGGTCGCCATACAAATATTGAAAAGGTTATTCTGGAAGAAAAAGATGAAATGCTCTGGACTACAGATCTAATTGCTGGGCACGTTGACCTCCTTGTGCAGGTACCACTTCAACAGATATTGATGCTGGAAGGGCTTGAGCATGTGACTTATAAAGAATATCCAAATTATTCAATAGATATGCTTGGGTTTAACATGCGTGACAGCAGTTCATTATTAAATCTTAAATTTATCAGGGAGGCAATATATCGAGGTTTTAATCGTAAAAAAGCAGTTATGTCTGCTTATAATAATAATGCAAGTGTTGTTACCGGTCCCTATCCATTTGGCTCCCCTTTTTATTGGGGTGAAATCGACTATAAGGATTATAAATATGATAAGGATGAAGCGATTAAGATATTAGAGGATAACGGATGTACAAGGTCTGGAAATAGTGATATTTTTTCGTATAATGGAAAAAAATTATCATTTGACGTAATAGCCATTCAATTAATGAGCCGATCTAAAATCATTACTCAAATTATGGCTGATTTAAAACAGATTGGTATTGAAATAAAAGATCCTATTTATCTGACCTCCGATCATTATAGCTCATATTTATCACAGGGTAAATTTGACATTGCCTGGATTACTCCAAATTATAATGAGGATTTTGATATTACACCACTTTTCCATTCAAAAAGTAGTTACAATTTTTGGGGTTATAAAAGCTCAACAGTTGATGATTTTCTCAATAAATTAGCTCAGACGTCAGATCCATTAATGCAATTATCTTATGGACACCAAATCCATCAAAAAATTCATGAGGATATTCCCTGTTTCTTTTTGTGGACTAAAAAGAAATATGCAGGATATACTCGGAAATTAAGAGTGTTTGATCCGCATCCACTCGACTTTTTTCAGACAATCAATGAATGGGAACTTCGAGAAGATTAATCGAGGAGTATATGAAATATAATCTACAGATGATTACATCTGGTTTTATAATTTTTATTAAATCGTTTATTATTATCTCTTTCATAATTTATTCGATAATGTATCTTGTTCCGGGGGATATTAGATTTACTCCTACCCTTAAATGGCCAGTTAGTTATTTTAACTGGTTTTTTAATTTGATCTTTTTAAGAATGGATTTAAAAGAAATATGGCCTCGTTATTTTCGAACATTTGCACTTGTTTTTGGTTCGCTCGGAATATCATTTGTTATCGTTCTATCACTTCTGTTTATTAAACGGTATTTTGGTGGATTATTAACAAACATATTATTAATCTTACTAAATATAACGAGT
>JAHIOG010000459.1 GCA_018895675.1 bacterium | reverse complement strand
ATCATCCCATGGAGCACCAAAATAATTAAATCCTTTGGAACTGAAAAAACTTGTAGCAGCTACCATTGCACTGAGATAATTATTGCTGTACCACCAAATATTCATTATTATGTCTTTGTCGATCATATCCTGTTCTACCGCCTCAGCCATTCTCCCTAAAGAGCCGCCGTATTTTAACTGACAGTCTTCAGCACTGCCATTATGGTAGGGGGAAACCATATCATCCCAGATCATGACCCGGCAATTCGGATCTTTTGATTTAACATAACGGTTTATTTTGTTTAACCATTCGGCAAATAACCGGGCATTGCTCAACCCTCTTTTCTTATTACGGCTGTCCCGGTTAAACCCTCTTATTTCATCTGAAGAGAGATTGATGATTTCAGGATGGAGGGCACTAATCACTCGGTCGATTGCAGGATAATAATAATCTGTATAAAGCCTGTCATCTGAAACGCATGGCGGTTGATTGTACCAATGGGAACGAGACCAATATAATACACAATCGTAGCTTAACAAAACTTCTTGACCAACAGAGATATTTGCTTCATTTAATCTTTGTATCTGAAATGGCTGCAATTCATCATCGTATCTTTTACTGGTTTTCCCGTTAATAATTTTATAATCTACCCCATCACGGTAAGTTATTGTTTTATCCAAATTTGTTATCTTAATATCCGTGGTTGAGGTCCGGATTACATTTTGCAGCGCACCATTAATCCGCTGAAGTTTTACTTCGTCGATCCATACTGAACCATATTTTCCACATAAATTAATGCGCAATTTGGAGGTTTGATCGTTTGTTTTCAAAACCACGCCGAACTTGCTCCATTCATGGATATCTTTGTCTACATAATCACTCTGACCATATAAAGACTTACCTGAAGAATGCAATGCAGTCAGGCTAATTACCGGAGCAGAACCCTTGGCATAGACGCTTAAATGATAAAATGAATTTGGTTCAACATTAAGTTCGAGAAAAGCGTTTCCGGCAATTATTTTTAGAGAATTTCTTCCTCGGTATAGCTCGTGGCTATCAATTTCGGCTTGGCCGGTGACTGTCCAGCCAGCGGGTTTTTTATCGTTGTCCCCGTCAGTTTCAAAACCGCCATTTTGTAATAAATCAACAAATGCTTTTTCAGCTACGGCCAAGTCATCCTGGTTAAATTTAAATTTTTCGTCCTTTACCCACCAGCCTTCAATCAAATCAAAAGGAACCCAGGAAATACTTCTCAGGGTGCCGATTCCAGGAATAAAATCAATAAAACGTTCTCTACAGTATGCCGCCATTTCCCGGTATGCTTGAATATAATCCGGAGAATTCTCACAAAAATCTTTGTCGGCATACAAAGAAATAGCATTTATTTTCAGACTGGCTAATTTGTCGATAGAATCTTTCTGCTCCTGGGTAAATATGGGTGGCTTTCCTTGCATCTGACTACCCCTGAAATAATGCTCATCGACCGCCCTGATATGATGATCTGGATAATCAACGATGGAAACACCCTCCACTTTTTTCATATTTATCAGTTGAAGAAGAGTCTGCACGCCATAGAAAACTCCATTAGGGGCATTCGCAGCAATAATTATTTCCTGGCGGGGACTATTAAAAATATCGAGAAGGTAACCTTCATTACCAAGGACAGTTGGCATGCCAATATTCTTTTCCGTTAAAAGAGAGTTGAGGGAGTCATGCTGCTTGGGGTTGCCAAGAATTATTCTTTTATTGGTAGAAGCATTGCTAAAACTCACTATCGCAAGTTTTACCGACTGAGAATTTTTTATCTTCTGTTTTAACCACTGTGCAGAAAAATTGTACTCTTGCTGTGATGTATTGCTGACAATAACCCAGCTATTGTCCAAATTGATCTCAAATTCTTTCTCTTTGACAATTTGTGGCTTAGGGACGATTTGATCGGCAATGTAAGCAAAAGCAGATGTGGATAGTATCCATATCTGCAATAGCACAACGCCACAGAGCATAAATTGCTTTGCACATTTATTTCTATGTAGTGTCATCAGCAAAAAGTGTGTTCTTGGTTGTTATCATAGGGGACATCCTATAATCCTTCTGTCAAGCATAAAGT
>JAHIOG010000458.1 GCA_018895675.1 bacterium | reverse complement strand
TAATTCTGGTAATTCCGGTTTGCTGGTTGTAGGTGGCCCAACTTGGATCACCATCAAGATATTCAACAATCAGTCCATTATCATACGCATCCGCCAAAAAATTGCGCAAATTATCCTGATTGTTAAACAGCGCATCCTTGCAGCTTAAAAACAGCACATTTATCCGATGATCCGGATTGCCATGAGGGCTTTGACAAAAATTATATAGTTCTTCTCTGGCGTTATCCACATCATTAATCATATTATTGACCATATTAGCTGTATTCCAGATCCACATAGCCCGGCCTCTGGGCAATTCATTTAATAGTGTATCATTTGACATAATGGTTTGATTTTGGGCAAAAAGAAGCCCGCAATTAATTATTAAATACAACCTAATGAGTTGTCTCATTTTTTTCCATAATGCTGGAAGAAGCATAAACAGTATTAAGTACTTTTTTAACATATTTTTTCCTTTATAATACAGGTTTCTGTTTTTAACGGTCAAATATCGTAGTGCCGGGCTGGTTGATTTCCTTGACTAATTTTTCGATAGATTTAACAACCAGCAATTCAGTCTCTCCCCGTGGAGCCTGCGCGTTTTTGAGAGTTATTAATTGTGCATCAATCCAATCCTGACCTGGTTTTTGTCTCTTTTTTATATAATCAATTGCTTCCAAACCAATGGCCGCACATTTTGAAAGGTCTTCGGAAAGTGTCTCAATTTCCTTCAAAACCGGTGAAAATTGAATCGTTTGAAATAACCGTGTATGATTAGCCTTCCACATATTCAACCACCCGGCAATGGCATTTAAATTTTCAATATCGTCTGTTTTCTCAGCAAAAAATCTATCAACCAATTGGTCAAATTCTCTGGCAACCAGCGGATCGGGTCTGGCTGCGTCTACAACACGGGTTAACGGATAATAAGACTTAAAAACATGGGGATGATCGCGGGAATAGGTATACATAGGTTCAATCACATCCACAAAATTTTTCAGCGCATCAATATTATAATTATTAGCCAGTCGACGCAGCATCATGTCATAATTTATTTGATGGGTTAAACCTAATTCTTCCAATCGAAAGCTGACAATATCTAAACGTCGGAACATATCATCCACATCATTTACATAGACCGGAGACCATAACCGCTCTGCAATGGCAGCTGTTCTCGGCCAAATGCGCGAATCAATTGTTTCGGGTCCTACAAATTCCGCCCACATGGTAGCCTCGCCGCCTAAAATTAATTTCTCTACAGATTCCGTCAATATGGAATCCTCCGGGATTGGATCATTCAAATAGTGATAGGCGGTGGGTTGAATCAGATCGATGTAAAAGCCATGCGACAACAAACAGCGGTAGCCATTTCGGGCGGATTCATATAGTGATTTTCTGCCTTTCCAGGATTGAATAACGTATTTTTTGGCAAGAACCGGTTGGGTATCGGTATACCAGCCAACCATCGTTTTATCAAGTTTATCTAATATTTTCTCAATTTTACTGTTAAAATAATTTTGTAGGGCATGATTATCAGCTAAACCATTTTTTTTCATAAATTTTTGAATTTGAGGATTGGCATCCCACTGCCGGCCATTGTTTTCATCGCCTCCAATGTGCCAAAATTCATCACGGAAAAGTGTTGCCATCTCTTTAAAAAACTTCTCTAGAAATTCGTAAGTCTCTTTTCGGGTGGGATCAAAAGTAGGATCAAAAACACCCCAATTTCTTTCAATGGTATAAGGACCTGGCGCACTGGCCAGTTCGGGATAACCGACTAACCAGCTGGTTGCATGCCCGGGAAGATCAAACTCAGGGACAATCCGGATACCACGGTCGCCAGCATAAGCAACGATATCTTTAATCTGCTCTTGTGTATAATATAACCCATCTGATCCTAATTGATGTAGTTTTGGAAAAGACTTGCATTCAATCCGAAAGCCCTGATCTTCCGTTAAGTGCCAGTGCAATACATTCATTTTAACGGCGGCCATTGCATCGAGATTTCTTTTTATTACCTCAACAGGTATAAAATGACGGCAGGCGTCGATCAGCAATCCTCGCCAGGGAAATCTTGGTTTATCTTCAATTTTAATTGCAGGGAAAAAGTAGCCATCCTCATCCGAATCCAATAATTGCAGAAATGTTTCCAAGCCACGCAGGATGCCTATATCTGTTTCGGCTGATAATTCAATTTTTGCTGGAGAAATTATTAGTGTATAAGATTCATCTTCATCAAGAACAAGTTTACCCGCCCGGCCAGCTTTGATCGTCATACTAATTGCGTCGTCTTCTTCCTCACGAAATGGAGACGGATAAACAAGGAATAAACCGGTACGGCCGCTAAGCCTTGTTAATACCCTGGATACTCCTTTAAATAAAAGATCGGCACTACCACCGACAATATTGATTGTAAAGTTGGATTCTAATCTGAACTGGCCTTCCTTAAGCACAATTTTTTCAGGCATAGGCATTAGGTTTAATCTGCTTATATTATTTTTTGCAAGTAATACAGTAGTGAGTAAAAATACTAACAATATTGGCAGCATTATACGATTTTTTGCAGTAATTATTTGCCCTCTTTATTCATAAATGGCTTAACTCCCCAGAGGAATCTTTATCGAGATATAAAATGGCATCAGGATGCTGTCTCAGAATCGAAGCCGGACATCGGGTGCTGATGTCACCATTTAGCATATCATAGACCGCTTTGGCTTTGGTTTTTCCTGGTACAACAACAAACAGGTACTTCCCGGAGAATAACATTGGAACAGTCAATGTTATGGCTTGTTTGGGTACTTCACTGATGGATGGGAAACAGCCGTCATTGACCTGCTGCTGCCGGCATACCTGGTCCAGCTCAACCACTTTGACACTTTTGGGATCATGAAAATCGGCCACCGGCGGATCGTTAAAAGCAATATGGCCATTTTCTCCAATTCCCATGCAAATGATATCAATGGGCGCTTTTTGCAACAGTTCTGCATAACGGTTACATTCGACTTCTACCTTACCCGGTAGTGGATTCAAATAATGAACCGTTTTAAAGGGAACCTTTTCAAATATCCTTTCTTTCAGATAATTACCAAAACGCTGTGGTTCATGTACACTTAATCCGATATATTCATCCATGTGGAAAGCTGTAACTTTTGCCCAATCGACGTCTTCCATTTTTGAGAGTTCATAGAGTACTTCATTTTGTGATGGGGCCGCGGCAAATATCATTATAATTTCATCCTGAGCTTTAAGTAATAAGTGAATTCTTTCTGTTACAGCACTGGCTGCTGCACGACCCATGGCTTGTCGGTCCGGATAAATCTCAACCTGTAAATTGTTAATCTGTATCTTTTTAACTGAATTCAGTTTCATTCAGTTAATTGTCCTTTCACAATTACCTTTTGCGGCGTTAACTGATAGCCTTGTTCATTTTGTGTTATTTTAGCAATCAGAATATCAGCGTTTTTACCTATTTCTATGCTGCCGGTTGTATCTTTCGAATCATATATACCGAGAATTTTTGCCGGATTTGCGCTGCATAATGCTGCTGTTTTAACTAATGCTTCCTCAAATTCCAAAGGACTGTGAATTTCGTACCAGACACCTTCGATTGGCCTTGTGAGCCAGGTTAAGATATTTGAAAAAGCTTTGTCCATAGTTAGGATACTTCCAAACAATTCAGTCGGTCGATCGGCAATTTGTAGATAATTCCCATTGAGACTGACTTTACCTTTAACCCCAAATATCTCAAAATTCTTTAGATTATTTATTTTCGCTGCAAACATGCTGTCTGTAATAGCAATAACCTTCTCATAGCCTTTACGCTTAATTGTATCGAGTACATAAGATTTATCCACATGGTATCCGTCAACAATAATCTCTACATACATTTCATCCGTTCGTAAAACCTTTTCAATGGCCCCGCCACCATCCAGCGACTTACTTGATGAACCTGTCGGACCATTTAGGAAATGAACTGCAAGCCGCAACCCCTTTTTAATTGCCTTTTCATATTGTATACCGCTTGCGTTTGTATGTCCGGCAGCACAGACAATTTTTTGCACTGTTAGATATTCGATCAAATCCAGGGCCGAATCTTCCCATTCCGGTACGATATTGACCACCTTAATAAGCCCGTTGCAGGCATTTTGCAATTCGTTAAACAGATCGATAGATGGTGAATGGAAATATTCTGTGTTATGCGCTCCGCGATAATCTTTCAGCTTCATGAATGTGCCTTCTACATAAAGACCGCCTAAAACGTTTTTCCACGGTGCTTTGCCAGTTGAATGTTTATACTGAGAAACATAACGAAATATATTTTTTAACTGCTCAAGAGGAGCAGCAAGGCTTGTTAATACTACCCGTGTAACGCCGGTTTGGGTATAGTGGCGCAATGCCTGATTTAAGCTTTTAAGATAGGTTTCTTCATCAGAATAAAACATTCCTGTTTTCAGATCGTATTTACCGCTTGTTAGATCAAACCCGGCAATGCCATTTGTGTGGATATCGATAAATCCCGGTAAAATAAACCTGTCCTGTGCATCGATATACATATCTGCTTTGGTTGCCGGGACTTGTGATGTAATCTGTGTAATACACCCTTTTTCGATGACAATGTTACCCTTTACAATGCCTGTGGGAGTAACAATTTTTCCATTTTTAATTTGAATACTATTTTTCATTTTTCCAATTTGGCAAAAATCTCTTCAACATTTTTCTGCTCTTGCGGGGTTTGTTTATTTATAAATCCTTCTATAAAAAATACGCTAAACGATACCAGCAGCTCCAACCCGGTGTATAAAGCAAAGGAGGTTTCTTCTCCTGAATACCAGGCGTATCCGTATTTTACAACTATAAAAGTGGTAAATCCTAATGCCCATGAAGCCAAAGCCCCACGCCAGGTTGCCCTTTTATAGATCATCCCGAATAACAGTGGGATGGATATTGGACCAAGTATTGCCGCGTACCACTCAATCATCGCCTTAAACGCTCCTTCAAGTTGCACGGTGACCAGAGCCGCGCTGATGGTTACCAAACCAAGCACAATCGTTGTAACCATACCCACACGCAGCAGATATTTATCGCTCGAATTCGGTTTTATAATTCGGTGATAAATATCTTCGGTAAACACGGCGGCGAGTGAGTTTAAATCTGTGTCAATCATAGACATGGTTGCGGCAAACATAGAACTGACAAATAAACCAAGCAACCCCGGTGAAACGGAAGATAGTATTTTTTGTGCCACCAGCACATAAGCATGTTCGGGATTGGCTATTTCGCCTACTATAAGCCGCGCCGACCAGATCGGGATATAGATGGCAAGAGGATAAACCAGATATAATGTAGCAGATAGTAATGCCGCTTTACTGGCGTCTTTCGGTTTACCGATGGAATAAAAACGTTGAGCCAATCCCCATGTGCCGCCATTATAACTCAAAATAATTACAAAAAGATACACAAACAGAAACCAGGGAGAGATGCTTTCACTAAAAAGAGAACCGTGCCCTGTGGGAAGTTGTTCCCACATACCGCTCCAACCTCCAACAGTATTTAAAACTATCGATACCAAAAGAAGGGAAATACCAAACTGAACGATAAACTGGGCAAAATCGGTAAGCATGGTGGCCCATAATCCCCCAAATAACAAGTAAGCAACCGTTACCAGCCCGCATGTGATAATCACTGCTTCCAAAGGGAACCCCGTAACCACATGAACGATTACTGCTAATGAGTATAATTTGACCCCTTCATCGATAAATTTGATGCCGATGCCGCTCCAGGCAAAAACCTGGCGTGTGGCAAGATTAAAGCGTTTTTCAAGATATTCAACCGGTGTAATAACATTTAATTTAACCCACTTTGGGGCCCATAACTTTGCCCCGATAATCATGGCGATAAAAATTGGAGCGGCAAAGAATGTCCACACGGAAAAGCCGCTCATATAGGCGATTGTAGCATGGCCTACAAATGCAAAAGCGCTGTAACCGGACATGTGGTGAGAAATTGCAGCCATCCACCAAGGTACTGCATGACCGCCGGCGAAATAATCTTCCATGGTTTTTACTTTTTTCTTGGCATAGAAACCGAGAAAAGCAACAAGTATAAAAAAAACTAAAATAACTATATAATCTGCGCTTTGAAGCATAGGATTCCTTATTTAATTATCACAGAGAGTAATGATGGTACCATAAAGAGCATGAAAATTGAAGCATATCTCTTTTCACCAATGTTTTATAATTCCAATCTCACTAATATTCACTGTTCTGAAAAATACTCTATAATCGCATCGAAAATGAGTCCGGTATTTACTTCAGCAGAGTGCGGCGTCATCCAGGTATTCGACCAATGTAGATAATCTGCTCGTATTTCTTTTATCAATTCAACGATTTCATCCGGGCTGCTTTGTGAATTTCCATTGGTTCGCTCAACAATTTCATTGGCAATTTGTGCACTCCAATTCTGAAAGTATCCCGCTTTAGACCAGGCATTAAGTACTTCAAATCCTTTATTTGCCTTTGGAATAAATTTATTCAATAGAAAAATTCCGGTCCGTATTTTATTAGGTGTTCCTTTGATAATTTTAGTATTACTAAGCCATTCTTTCTCATCGTTCGATGTTTTCCATTTTTCGATTAAGTCTCTAATAAACCCCTCTGGCGCTGGACGGGAATCTTTTAAATTTGTCCACTGAATTCCGGTTGTTTTATTATTTGCAAAGGGGAATGAAATTCCTATCAAAGAAATAGCTTTGAAGAATTCGTCGTTCTTAACACCAAAGACATGCTCCGCTGTTTTGGCCAATAATTCTTGCCGTGATAACTCTGAATTTTTAATAGTCAACGGTGCAAGATAAAGCCAGGGTTCTTGTGTCTCATAATTCGGTATACGTATCGCCCAACTGGTTACGCAAGTACCTAATAACCCCGCTTCAATCGTCTTTTTAGCCGCCCCAATAATATTGGGTGCATGAACATAATGCCTTCCGGCAAATACGCCATCACCATAAGACCGCGATGAACTGCAAAGAATAACTTCAAAACCAAATCGTTTTAGAGCATCACTGGTGTAAAAAGCCCGTAAATTACCCGCATCATCAATGATTTCCGGAAAGACACTTAATACATCATACTTGATTTCACCTTTTTTCAACATACGTCCTTTACTCCAAATTCTGACCTGGCCGGGCATTTCATCCCCATCCCAATAATTCCAATCCCATATCACAAAATCTTTTGGAATAGCGTTAATTTCCTCGGGATTCTTTAATATCATATCACACCATATACCTGGTCGGATTCCATTTTCTAATAGGGGCTGAGCAATGTCCGTCATGTACTCGGCATAGAGATGGTTTTCACCGATCTCTTTTGTACGCTGTGCACAAACCGGGCAGGTGCCAAAAGCATATGCTTCATCGCCGCCTAAATGGAAATAGCGTATGTTCCCAAACAATTCGAGATATTCCCTTATCCAATCTTTTAAAAAGTTACGTACATCGGGATTGCTCGTACAGTAACAGTCATATCGATTCAGATCCTCTCTTAATGTAATATATTTTTCGCAGCTCAAAACATATTCTGCATGACCCATGGTTTGTAAAAGCGGTATCGGTTCTAACCCCAATTCTCTTGAATATTTAAGAATGTCCCGAAAAGTCTGTTTAGAAAAAGCATCGGGGCTGACACATTCAGGGCAGGTCTTCCATTGCACTTCATTCTCCACCTCCCATAGTATTGCATTATATCCCATATCGGCTGCTTTTTTCAGCCAAGTACGGATATAATTTTCTTTTAAAGAGACAGAATTAAGGTCAATATGAAAAATAATCAAAGGATTTTTAGAACTATTCCAATTTGAGCAAAACACACTTGATGTTGTTGAAATAAAGAAAATAAATAGAACAATAATTCTCATCATTAATAGGCCTCATTTAATTAAAATTGATTATTTATTATGTAAATTTCTACTATCAATTTCTATTTTTCATAAAGGATTATCAAAAAATTTCTCAATTATTGGAATCGTTGCTCCAATAACACCAGCATTTTCACCTAATTGTGAAAACACAATTTTTGTAGATTTCCTTGGCAGCT
>JAHIOG010000457.1 GCA_018895675.1 bacterium | reverse complement strand
TGACTACCGGTAGACATGTACTAACGACAGCCACTATAAAAAAATAGCAATTTATGAGAACTATTGTTTTAATGGGTTTCTCCACAGCAGGGAAATCAAGCATAACAAGATTAATAGAACAAGACAAAAACTATAATATTCTTATTGATTGTCATGATAGTGACTACTATATTGCAAAGGAATTCAATCCTATTGATCCTCATATATATCACATCTTTCTTCAATTAACCAAAAATGACAAAATAAATAGAAAAGAGGTTTTTGATTTTATCTCAGCAAAGGAAAAAGAATTTTTTAAAAAAATGATTGATGAAAAATCTCTACGACATCGATTAAATGCTGCGGGACCATTTTTACATTGTCAAAATGAACTTTGGGCTAATTTCATTGACAAAGTTAAACCTGATTGTGTTTTATTACGAATAACACCATTTCAAATATATTTTAATCTGATAGAAAGACATTACAGGCATAGTAAAATAAAAGAAGTATATAATCATCCAGATTTTGGAGCATGGGATTTAGGAGTAACAAAAGCATTTGACAGAAATAGATACGTTTTAGTTAGAGAAGGTGACGCACTATTCAAAATCACAAACTTATTGAATTCAGTTGAAAGAGATTATTTTGACTATTGTAAAGACAATATATTTGATTCAAATCAATTTGATAATTTTGAAGATTACAAATTGGCTGTTAAATCAAAAATATTACAATTGTTTCAAATATAATAACTACAGTGGCTAACAATGTGTATAAAAAATAGGCGGGACGGTAGATGTGCCAAGAGTTATAGCCCGCTTCAATCTTTGTGTAACTGGATAAAGAATTGCTATGCAATCGCCAACTTTTCATATACTTAACGTTATACGCAATTTTGATTTAAAAGAATTGTGAACGTATTATGGAATTCCTATTAGTACTAATTGGCATTTTCTTATTTATCTTATTAATTTTTATTGTTATCTACCTACATCCACTCACAAAAGACGAGGTAAAATCACTTGGAGATAAAAAACGCAATAGGCAAATTCGTTTGTATTTCTTATTTAATATTCGAGAATTCGTTGTCAATAAAGAATTCAAGAAGCAAATGAATCCAAATGGAGAATTCTATAGAATAGACGAAAGTCTCTTGGGATTTCCAGCAATAGCTGCAGTACTTTTGAAATATAAAAAACACGAATGGATTATTATCGCTTTTGAAAAGGATAAAAAAGTAGACTTAATTTGGCTAAACAAAGGGTTTGATCGCTCAGGTGTTTCTCCTTATCTCTCAGTGGAGGATATTGTTAAGAAGGCTATGCAGGAAAATCAATTATCAGTATTAATATTTCACAACCATCCAAATATTAATCCCAATTACTGTGACTGCAGCGGGCCAAGTGACCAAGATACAAAGTCGGCCAACGAGTTTACGCAAGTTCTTAACCAGAATGGCATAAATCTTTTGGAGTTTATTTGCGAAAGGGGAAGACATTATGAATATTTTTTTTCGCCAGCAGATACTTTCTTACCCTTGAGAGACTTTGTAGAAGCTATAGAGGAGGTTAATGGCCAATCAAAATTTAAAAATCTGTCTCTACATTTTGAAAGAATTTTCTAAGAATATGACGGCCAAAACAGCAGATAACAGAGCGTATCTGGCTCCGTGCCCTCGGCACTTCGCCCAAATTACCTTTTGCAACTTCTTTTATCTGTAAAACGTTAGTCGAAACAAGTCACAAGGATTAAAGTCATGAAAAAAATCAATATCGTTATTATTATCGTAGCGTTGATAGGCGCAGGAATAGGAGGGGCTTTTATGTTACCGCAACTATTTGGTGATGAACATGAGTCCGGGGAATCAATTAATGAAAAAATAAAACTGCCTGAACCGAAATATGACAGCAGCGCTTCGATCGAACAAGCTTTGCTTGAAAGAAGATCGGTCAGAGCGTATAAAGATGAACCGTTGACGCTTAGCGAAGTCGCCCAACTGCTCTGGTCGGCGCAGGGAATTACTAATTCTAAGAGAGCTTATAGAACAGCGCCATCAGCAGGCGCGCTCTTCCCGCTTGAGGTATATGTCGTAATTGGCAATGTTGATGGGATTGCAGAAGGTGTTTATAAATATAAGCCTCATAAGCATGAACTCGTAAAGGTCAGGAATGGAGACGTAAGAGATAAGTTGGCGGTTGCCGCTCTCGGACAAGCCTGCGTTAGAAAAGGCGCCATTGCTATTGTATTTTCCGCGGCTGATGAGCGGCGAAATTGACCCCATTAGATATGACAAATTATCTAACGGGGTTGAGGTGTAACACTATGAAAAAACTACCGGATAATCAAATCGCTTTTTATCAATCACCGGACGGTTCGGTGAATATTGAGGTATTGTATGCCGAAGAAAATATCTGGCTTACCCAAAAGAAAATGGCAGAACTTTTTGATTGCTCATCCGACAACGTTTCACTTCATCTAAAAAATATCTATAACGAAAAAGAATTAGATAAAAGTTCAACTACCGAGGAATTCTCGGTAGTTCAAAATGAAGGTGGACGGGAAATTAAAAGAAAGACATATTTCTATTCTCTTGAAGCAATAATTGCTGTTGGTTATCGGGTAAATTCCGAACGGGGCACCCAATTCAGGCAATGGGCGACAGAAATTCTCAAAAGCTACATTCATAAAGGTTATGCGTTAGATAGCAACAGGTTCAAATACGGTTCCCGTTTCAGCGCCAGATATTTTGATGAACTCTACGAAGAAATCAAAGACATCCGCTCCAGCGAACGGATGCTTTACCAGAAAATTACCGATATTTATGCCACAGCCATAGACTATTCACCCAAAGCGTACGAGAGTAAACAATTTTTCGCGACAGTACAAAACAAACTTCATTTTGCTATTACCGGTAAAACAGCGGCAGAGATTATTCAAAACCGGGTCAATAGCAAGAAAGATAAGATGGGGCTTACGTCATGGAGAAGATCTCCAAACGGCAAAATTATGCCCGGCGATGTAGTTATTGCTAAAAATTATTTAGACAAAAAAGAACTTACGCAGCTCAATAGAATTGTAAACATGTATTTGGATTATGCCGAAATGCAGGCTGCTCGCGGTCGGGCAATGACTATGAAAGACTGGATAAAAAAGCTCAATGCCTTTTTGAAGTTCAGTGAACACGAGATTTTGACAAATGCAGGCAAAATTAGCCATGAAGTTGCGGAAGAACTTGCTTTAGAAGAATATGAAAAATATCGGGTAATACAGGACAAAAACTATGTTTCCGACTTTGACCGCGAAGTCAAAAAATTACTTTTATCTACAAAGAAAAAGTTATGACATACTTAAACGAAGAAACCTTAGTCCAACAAACAACCGCCGATTATCTGAAAGATAAACTCGGCTGGAATTCAGTGTATGCCTATAACCAGGAAACCTTTGGTCCTGATGGTCTTTTAGGGCGATTTTCTGACCGGGAAGTCGTGCTTATGCGCTATTTGCGGCAGGCGCTAATAAAGTTTAATCCCAATCTTCCCGAAACTGCCTACGATGAAGCCGTGCGACAGGTGGTGGATTATTCCCAGAGCCAGTCTTTGCTTGCCAATAATTTTGATAAATACAAACTGTTTAAAGATGGTGTGCTTGTATCGTTTCAGGTCGAACATGGGGAGATAAAAAGAGAGCGACTTAGGATTTTTGATTTTGACGAGGCAAACAACAATCACTTCTTGGCAGTAAGGGAATTGTGGGTGCAGGGTGATTTATACTGCCGTCGGATTGATATTGCGGGGTTTGTCAACGGCATCCCGCTTTTGTTTGTAGAGTGTAAAAATATTCATAAAGATCTCAAGCAGGCATACGAAAGAAATTTTGCTGATTACAAAGATACTATCCCGCACTTCTTCCATCACAACGCAATCGTCATGCTCGCCAACGGCGCAAAAGCCAAAATCGGCACCATTACTGCTGGTTTTGAGCATTTTCATGAGTGGAAGCGCTTGTCGGAAGCCGATCCGGGTGTGGTGGATATGGAAACGCTTCTGAAGGGTATTTGCGACAAGAGAAATTTCATGGATGTTTTTGAGAATTTCATTATTTATGACGATTCCACCGGCAAACAGATAAAAGTGCTGGCGAAAAATCATCAGTATCTGGGCGTTAATCAGGTCATCGATGCCCTTAATGATCCCAATCGAGTCAAAGGGAAGCTCGGCGTTTTCTGGCATACGCAGGGAGCCGGGAAGAGCTATTCTATGGTGTTTTTTACCACCAAGGTGCATCGTAAAATCGGCGGAAATTATACATTTCTCATCTGCACCGATCGCGATGATCTGGATACACAAATATACAAAACTTTTGCCGGATGCGGCGTAACTGATAACGACAAAACACCCTGCCGACCGAGCAGCGGCAAGCATCTCGCAAAACTTATGAGCCAGCAAAAGGCCTATGTTTTTACCACCATTCAAAAATTTAATCAGGAAGCAGATCCAAATGAAGGCTATACCAGGCGTGATGATATTATAGTGATCACCGACGAAGCGCACCGCACTCAATACGGCACTCTGGCACTGAATATGCGCAATGCCTTGCCAAAAGCCAACTTTATCGGCTTTACGGGAACACCGTTATTTAAAAATGATCAGATTACCATGCAGGTTTTTGGCGAGTATGTTTCCACCTACGATTTTCAGCGATCGGTAGAAGACAAATCGACCGTACCGCTTTATTACGATTCGCGAGGCGATACCCTGGGTGTAGCAACTAATGATATTAATGAGCGGATTGCCGAAAAACTGGAAGAAATAGAAATTAGTGATATTGATGTAAGTCAGCGCCTGCAAAAAGAACTGAGGCGGGATTATCAC
>JAHIOG010000456.1 GCA_018895675.1 bacterium | reverse complement strand
ATTTATAAATGAAATCATAACTCTTCTGCGTTTGCTGAATTTAAATATATGAATTGCTCAAGACAAGGTTTTGCTTATAAAAGATAATTATTCACATAAACATTCTTGATAATAATTACCTCTATTCATAAGTTAATGCCAATGTTGTTAAGGAGATTGAATGAAACGAATCATTTTGGTACTAATCATGATTTCCTATGCTCTTACCGGTAAAACCGGTCCCGATTTCGATGATTATTTCATCAACAAAACCATGCGCATCGATTACTATTTTACAGGTATTAAGAATGAATGCCGGATTTCTCTCGACAAAATAATTGAAGAACCTCATTGGGCGGGAAATATGAACAACCTTGTCGATACGCTCAATTTCGGTAATCACCTTATTGAAGTTTGCGACAGTGAGACAAACACTCTCATTTTTTCCAGAGGTTTCAGCAGTCTTTTCCAGGAGTGGCAGACAACGGATGAAGCGGCACAGGGATTCTATCGAACCTTTTCCGCATCTGTTCTGATCCCTTACCCAAAAAAACCAATTAAACTGGTTCATTATTCCCGAAAAAAAAATGAATTCGTCAGTGAATTTGAAACGGTTATCGATCCTGCTTCTCGATTTGTAAAACGCGATAAACCACAATATGATTACAAACTGAAAGCCTGTTTGAAAAACGGCTCTCCAAATAAAAAGATCGATATATTAATCCTTCCGGAAGGATATAGAAAAAAAGAGCTGCGAAAATTCAGAAAAGATGTAAGGCATTTTGCGGATGTCCTATTTAAGGCGCCGCCTTTTAAAGAGTATAAAGACCGATTTAATGTATGGTTTCTGGAAGCACCCTCCGAACAATCCGGGATAGATAATCCCCGGAAAGGAATTTTTGTCAAATCGGCTTTTGAACTGTCTTACAATTCATTTGATTCTGACAGGTATATCCTGGCATTTGATAATAAGCGAATTCGGGATATTGCCGCCAATGCGCCCTACGATCAACTCTATTTTCTGGTCAATAGTAACAAATATGGCGGAGGCGGGATTTATAATCTTTATTCAACCTGTTATAGTCACTCAGATAAAGAAGAAAATTCATGGTGGCCCGATTATGTGTTCGTGCATGAATTCGGGCACGCTTTTGGCGGTCTTGCTGATGAATACTACACATCGGATGTGGCATATAACGAATTCTATCCGGTCAATGCAGAGCCCTGGGAACCAAACGTTACTCCAAATAATGATAGAAATACGTTGAAATGGAAACTGTTTGTAGAGCCGGAAACCCCTGTTCCTACTCCCTGGGAGAAGGATCTGTTTGATAATATTCCCTATAAAAACTCTAAAGATAGAAACAGTCTCCTGAGGAAACAGAAATATTGGGGAAAAGTTGGCGCTTTTGAGGGTTCGGGATATTCATCGGAAGGGCTTTATCGACCATTCCTCGATTGCCGGATGTTTTCAAAAAGTTTAGTCGAATTCTGCCCGGTTTGCCGTGATGCTATTGTCCGGGTAATAAAATTTCATTCGGAATAATTTTTTTCTTTATACAATAGTAAACCACGAATTTTCTCGAGATGCCTTTGGCACACGAATATACAGAAATTATTTTTATACCGGTTTTTCGTGAAGTTAAATGATCTTTACTGGGTTGACTATCATCATAAACTGCTCATTCCACTCGTAGAGATGTCCTTGACACAAGCCCCAGCTTGGGAATGTCAACAAAAAATAAAATTTTCGTTACAAAGCGGAGTTTGTAGAACAAACAAGGTATAGGAATTTGGAAACGAATCAAGAGTTTCCTCTCGTCTCAACGCTCCTGCGTTGAGACGCTTACTGTCAGAGACTTTAGTATCGTAGTGGAAATAATTGTGTCGCCGCAGGAGCGGAGACACAAGTACAAACAACTCACTCCCAAACCTACAAACAACTCATTCCCCTCGTAGAGATGTCCTTGACACAAGCCCCAGCTTGGGAATGTTAGCGAAGGGCTAAATTTTCGTTACAAAGTTCGGGTTTGCAACAAGTAAGAAAACAAGACATAATGGTTATTTTCTAAAGACTTACTTCATTCTGGCCTGGCGCAATGCTTTTTGCCAGCCTTCAATATATTTTTTTCGTTCTGCAAAATTCATCTTTGGATAAAATGTTTTATCGTATATTTTCAATTTACTTAACTCATCAATACTTTCCCAAAAGCCTGCTTTTAACCCGGCCAGATAAGCAGTGCCAAGGGATGTCGATTCAACAACGGCAGGTCTTAAGACCGGTTTATTCAAAATATCGGCTTGAAACTGCATGAGAAAATTATTGACAACTGCGCCGCCATCTACAACTAATTCTTTAATTGGTATTCCCGTCTCATCTTCCATCATGGCAAGAACGTCATAACTTTGATATGCAATAGATTCCAGCGCAGCGCGAATGATATGATCACGGTTAACGCCGCGGGTCAGTCCGGTAATTAATCCCCGGACATCCATATCCCAATGGGGCGCGCCCAATCCCACAAAAGCAGGAACAATATAGACGCCATTATTATCCTCGACACGCACGACAGCGGCTTCACTATCAGCGGCAGTTTCGATCAGATTCAGTTCATCCCGCAGCCATTGGATTACCGCACCGGCAATAAAAATCGATCCCTCCAGAGCATAACAGGGATTTCCGTCTTTATCAATCGCTAATGTGGTCAACAGACCGGTTTGTGATAACTGAAAATTACTGCCTATATTCATCATGGCAAAACAACCGGTTCCGTAGGTATTCTTAACACTCCCTTTTTCAACACATCCTTGTCCGAACAGCGCCGCTTGCTGATCGCCGGCAACGCCATAAATTGGCACATCTTTCAAACACTCAATTGATTCAACCCTGCCATAATCATCGATAGAGTTTTTCACTTCCGGTAAAACAGATAATGGTACTCCCATCAAATCCGATAATTCTTCATCCCATTTTTTATCAACGATATTGTATAACAGGGTCCGGGATGCATTGGTAAAATCCGTGGCGTGTACTTTTCCATTCGTCAGATTCCAGATGAGCCATGTATCAATAGTGCCGAATAACAATTGGTCGGACGAGTAATCATCCAATTGGTCAAGAATCCATCTGATCTTAGTCCCGCTGAAATAGGCGTCAACGAGCAATCCGGTTTTCGATTTAAAAATATTGCTGTATTGGCTCAAATCCTGACAGATTTTTGCTGTTCGGCGACACTGCCAGACAATGGCGTTATAAACCGGTTTTCCCGTAGTTTTATCCCAAACAACGGTGGTTTCCCGCTGATTGGTAATCCCGACAGCAGCGATTTGACCTTGGTAATTGGTGCATAATTCATTGACTGTATCCACGACCGTTTGCCAGATTTCCATCGGATCGTGTTCCACCCAGCCGGGTTTCGGATAATACTGAGTGAATTCCTTATATCGGGAATCGACTATTTGCCTATTATGATCAAACAAAATTGAGCGTGTTCCCGTTGTCCCCTGATCAATGGCTAAAATAAACACAAGCTTCTCCCAATTATCGCGTTAATGCATAAATTTATTTATCACCCATTTGCTGAAGCGCCTGGGCAATGTTCAATATATAATCCAAAATAACTCTGTATGGGATAAAACCATCGGTTTCTACATGTAACAATCCCGGATCATCCTTAAAAACCGTGCCCATTCCTACCATAATAGCATCATTCAGCAAGCGTTGGTCTTTTACATATTTTCGGGCTTCAGCCTATGTCATCCATTGACTTTTCCTGAGACATCAGCGATATATCCATCCGCAGTTTGTCCCATTTTCAAAGCATTCCAGGGTCGTTCTTTTTCAAAAAAATGAATAAAACCGCTGTTAAACTGACGGCTTCCGTTTCCAGAATGCCGACATTCACCATAATCCCGGCGTTCCTGAGACTACGGACCCCCTCGCCAATGATATGATCATCTTTAAGCAGCACAGCGCCAACTAATTGATAGGGACTGGTAAAACTCCGCCCTTTCCGAGAGAGTTTCAGTACACGTTTCATCCATTTTTTATACATTTCCATAAAAAATCCCGAACGCCCCGGGACCTTTTCTCCTATCTTCTTCCATCCGGACTCTAACCGTCGGCACCTGAGTTTCGCAGGCTCTGTCCCGAAGACGCAAAGCAAATTTATGAGTATCAAAGTGGAGATGCAAGAAATGTTCAGGATATTGGAATCAACATATTGACTTATCCAAGCCCTTTTGAGTGCTTGATAACCTTTCCCTTCACCATATAAATTACATCTTCACAAAGATTAGTTGATAAATCCGCTACACGTTCTAATTTCCGGCAGATATTCATCATGTGCAGTGATCGTTCGACGGTAGCAGGTTCCTCTCCTATAAACGCGATCAGATTCTTTAAAGTGTCGTCTCTGTAACTATCGACTATATCATCCCGCACACACACATTTTTCGCCAGATCAACATCTTCATTGATAAACGAATTGATGCTGTCTTTCAGCATGCCAATAGACGCCTCGGCTAATTTCGCAACATTTACACCTTTCGCCCTGATCTCAGGTCGCTCAATCAGAAACATTGCGCTTTTACTTATATTGACGGCGGTATCGCCCATCCTTTCCAGATCATTTCCCATTTTAAGGATCATAAGAATCGTTCGCAGATCTCCCGCTGTCGGTTGGAATTGAGCAATCGTCGTGGTACAATGTTCGTCCATTCTTAATTCGAATTCGTTGGCGATCGGTTCATCGGCTTCAATCACTTCCTTTAGCATTGCCATATCTTTCGTTTGCAAACCGCGGATACTTTTAGCAATCATCGCTTCAACATGAGCGGTATATTCGATTATTTCTTTCTTCAGCTCTTTTATTTTTTCGATCAGCATTTTATCTCCATACGTTATAAATACAAAATAGTTTAAACAAATTCACACTGTAAT
>JAHIOG010000046.1 GCA_018895675.1 bacterium | reverse complement strand
TATTAAAAGTTGGCCGTTATATAAGTACTCTTATTACTTGGTATAGAAAGTGTTTATCTAAGAGCTATAAGCTTAAGAGAGTTTAAGAATTAATAGAAAGGACTGAAAAATGACTGAAAATAAAAAAAGCGTGAAAATTCACAAAATTGAAAGGATCAACAAATGGATATTAAACTGAAAATTTTGGAGTGTTTAAAACAGGCTGCGGGCGAGGACTCGCAGATCAATTATTATATAGCTCACAACAAGCGGAACTTTGATCTACCAATTTTGGAGTTGCACCACCAACTTGGGATAAACGCTTCTAAGCAGTGGGAATTATTTAAAAGTCTCATCGATCTGGAAAAAGAGGGGCTGCGCATTGATCAAGACCTGACTGTGTTAATAGGAAGGGCTAAAAAATGACCGACATTCACAAAAGCGATGACATCATTATTCGCATTTCAGAAAACGACTATCAGGATCACAAGTTTATTGATGTCAGGCAATATTACAAAGACAGTGACGGCGAATTTAAACCAACAAAAAAGGGCGTTACGTTTTCGCCGGACTTATTACAAGATGTTATAAAAGCATTAAAAGAAATTTTTGAGGTAAAATAATGGCAAAGCAGATTAGCACATTAAAAAAAAGCAAAGAGATTTTCACACCTGAAAAGGTCATTGAGGCAATCGAAAAATCGCACGGCATTAAGTCACAGGCCGCACGGCTTTTAGGTTGCAACCGGCAAACGATCAGTAACTATATAGACCGGCACGAGACCATAAAGACAGCGTTTGAAGATGCTAAGGAAAGTTTCGTAGATATGGCAGAGAGCAAACTCTTTGAGAATATCGAAAAGGGCGACGTGACGTCGATAATCTTCTGTCTGAAGACGCTTGGCAAGGATCGGGGCTATATTGAATCGACCAGACTCCCAAGTACTGGCAATCAGGAGCGGAACTGGACTACTGAGATGAAAATTGAAGGGCTAAATGGCGATGTCATTTAAGCCTGTTATATTGCCGATTCTATATACTGAGCAACAAATGGCAGTGTTTCGAGAGCGGTTAAACGATGCCAGTTTCCAGAAAAGAAAACCGGTAACGGCTGCACTTTATAAGATCATTTTGGAGCAATATGATGCCGGAAATTTTATCCGGTGTGTTGATGGAATCTATTTTTGTGAGCCAAATAATTGAGAGGTGATAAAATGACCGTAAAAAGCACGGAAAATAAACGGAACGCAAAAGGACAGTTTGTAACTGGCAATCAAGAAGGGAATAGAAAAGGCCGTCCGAAGATAGCCATAGCAGAACAATTCAGAAATAATCCCAAAGCCAAAAGCGTATTAGACAAGATAATTGAGGTTGCCAATACGCTAAACACCGAGAATGAACATAAGGACGCTGTAGCCTGTGCAAGGATAGTGGCAGACAAGATAATTCCTACGTTAAAAGCGCAGGAAATAACAATGGAAGTTGAACAAATGCCGGAAATTATAGTAATTGAATGAAGGTAAATAAAAATTAATGGAAGCCTTAGCCGAGATATTAACCAGAGTGAAAGCCATTGAGAATAAACTGAATTGCATTTATTCCAAATTTTTTACCGTTAAAGAGGCTTCAGAATATTTACGAATTAGTGAGAGCAAACTTAGGAAATTAATTGGGGCGGGCAAAATTCCAATTAACCGGATTGACGGTAAGATACTATTAAACCGGCGGGCTTTGGACTATCTCATTCTTACCGGATCAGCAAAACCAAATAAACGGCAACGGGAGGCGGTTGAATGTCTAATATGACCGCTGTTAAACAGAGAGAAAACAACGAAAACGTAGATCGTAAAGACTTCACACCGAGCGAAGCGGTCACGGCGTGGCAAGAGATAGAGGGTAAACAAGGCGAAAGAACTGACTTAAAGGAACTTCCGTCAGAATCTGACCGAGGTTCGCCAAGAGATCAAGCGACTAAACTAACTGGCATGAGTACTGACACACTTTCCAAAGCCAAGCGGGCAGTAATTGCCTCACGTCTGGCGAATATGCCAAAACATTTCCATAAAACTGATAGGCAAATTTGCCTATCACAACCAGAAGCCGCTGGGATGTTAAATATTTCTGAAAGAACGATTAGGTCAGTGAATCTACACCGACGACATCTAAACGAATCGCAGCGAGCGGTTATTGCCTCACGTCTGGCGAATATGACCGAAGGCGGAGACAAAAGATCAAATCACTACGCAAATTTGCAGAGTGATAAAGTTTCACAATCCACCGCTGCCAAAATATTGAATATTATGCCTGTTAAACAGACAGATAACAGGCTTATTGACAAAATTACGCTTGCGGATAATGTCGATATATTACCGGATATTGAAAGCGATTCAATTGACCTTATATTAACCGATCCGCCTTACGTAACGGCACTGGCAGACCTTTATAAAAGTTGGAATTTTAAGAATCACGACTTTGAATTTTACGCTTTGCAGTTTAACCGGACCTTAAAGGACAGCGGGCAGGTTGCTATGTTCTGCGACTATCCGACCAGTTTAGCGATCGGGAATGCTTTCCAGAAATATTTCAAATTCAGGTACTTTTACACGTGGATCAAGAGCAATGGACAGCCTGTCAATAAGAAACAACCCCGGAGCAACGTCGAACTGATCACTGTTTGGAAAAAGCAAAAGACCCTTACCAGAGACGTTACATTTAATCCGGTTTACAGACCCGGTGAACCGTACCGGAAATTCCACAAAGGCGGAAACATTACCCGGAAAGAATCCAAAGGATACGAGACAATCAACGAGACCGGGCAACGCTGGCCGGATCAAACGCTTTACTATCCAAGTAAAGACAATCTGCCGGAAGCAGAGCGAACCGGACACCCTACTCAAAAATCAATAAGCCTTATCGGTTACTTAATCAGGACTTTAAGCAATGAAGGCAATTTAATCCTTGACCCTTTTTCAGGATCGGGAAGCGTGGCTATTACCTGTCACCGGTTGAAACGCCGTTTTATTGCCATTGAAAAAGACTCGGACTATTACATCGAATCCCTGGGACGTTTGGAGCGTGAACGCTGTCAAATAACCTTACCATTTTAATTAGAAAGGAAAGGAATTTATGGAAATTACGATCGACAAAAAGACCAGAATTATTTCCGAAGAGTTGAATTGGATTGTTCAATTTAAACGAACAAAACCAATGAAGCTCAAAGGAATAGAAAAACCCTATGAATGGGAAAATTGGGGCTACTTCCAGAGCCTGAGAGCCGCGGTACAAAGACTTATCGAGCATAAGGTACGTATGATACCCTTTTCAGATGTTGAGCGCGTACTGGAACGTATAAGCGAAATACAAAAAGAAATGTTAGAAGTACTTCGACCTTATGATCTGGAGGTTGTAAGCAATCTTAATAAAACAGTAGAAGGCGTAAAACAAGCCGCCCATTCAACGAAATGCCTTTAGCCTATATGATGACATTCATAAACCTGTTAAAGCCTGCCACCGGCTTAAAACAGGTATTTAAGTTATGCGGAAACAATTACTTATGCGCCATTATGTCATATTAGGAAATTATGAAAACATCAAAAAGGTCTAAGTGTATGTATTTTAAAGACTTACTATTTACACATAACTTATTTTATGTAAACCAAATATATACCTGAATGGTTAATCGGGTATATTAATCATACCGATTGAACTTATTTGGTATATTTATTTAAAGATATTTCATAATGTAGTAAGATATTTCTTGACACGGTCAAATATAATGACTATTCTACGGGTAGAATAGATTAACAATGAAAGGATTTGAAATGGAAAAATTATTAACAGTACAGGACGTTTCAAAAATATTGCAGGTTACGGACCGGACGGTTTATAAATATGTCAATTCCGGTGAATTGAAAGCGATAAAACTTGGCAAGAAAAACAGATCAACCAGAGCCGGAAAAGTTTTAATATCAGTTGAAAAT
>JAHIOG010000455.1 GCA_018895675.1 bacterium | reverse complement strand
TTTGACGATGAGTGTGTAATTGAAATTGGAAAAATGGCTGGCGCTAAATATATGGTTGCGGGGCGGGTAAGCAAGTCCGGTTCGGGTTATTATCTGTCCGTCAGGATAATTGATGTTGAGACTTCTAAACTGATGGCAAAAAAAGATAAGATATTTCGGACTTCTGATATATTCCGGATTCTTGAAGGAGCGCCGGGTCTGGTTGACAATTTAATGCAGCAATTTACCGCCAAAAAAGGATTGGAATTGGGCGGCAGTAAAGTTACTGTAGGATTCACTAAACTTGGCAGGGTGAAACTGATCTTATCGGAACCAAATGTCCAACTTCTAATCGACGGTGAATCCCGCGGATATATTCCAAAAAATATTATACCGATCCAACTGACTGAGGGAATACACGATATATCAGTTTATAAGGATGGATTTAAAGAATGGACTGAATCCATTAATGTTATTCCCAATACAACAATAGAACGGAATGTGCAATTAGAACAAACCGGAGAATCGGTTCAGACAGTACTGGATTGGGCAATGCTGACAATAACAACCCAACCTGAGAATGCCGTTGTAATAATTGACGGCATCGAATACGGTCAAACATATTTTGCCGGTGATGTAACGCCAGGGAAACATACTCTGATGCTTTCAAAACCGTTGTACTATGATTTTATTAAGGAGATTGAACTCAGTCCTGGTGATATGCTCAATTTGGATGAGGTTCTAAAACCTAATTTCGGTTCCGTCGCAATTAATACAAATCCACCGGGAGCGACGATAACAATTAATGATAAAATTGAAACAGTGAAGACTCCCCATAAAATCGCTCGCCTGTCATCCGGTCGGCATACTTTAAAGTTGACGTTACCGGAATATCGTGATTATGAAACCACTATACTGATAGATGATGAAAAAGAATCTGTTTTAGATATTGAATTAGTACCGGCATTCGGATACTTAAACCTTTCTTCAATACCATCTGAGGCTGAAGTAATGATCGGTGAAAAAGTTATTGGAAAGACCCCAATAAAAGACTTTAAACTCATGTCCGGTGAACATCTTATCAATGTACGAGCAGACTATTATAAAGAGGTGCAGGAAATAATAATAATTGAAGATGGCAAGACTCTGGATAGAAACATCGATCTGCCGCCCAACTTCGGAAGATTATCGGTACAGGCAGCGCCTGAAGGATCCAAGATCTACATTGACGGTAAGTTCCGTGGAAACTCACCGGCAGTAATTGAACCAATTATGGTAGGTTCTCATAAAGTTGTAATCGACAATGGAGAGCACTATAAATCAGAAGAAAGAACTGTATTCATTGGCTTGGATCAGACTGAAGTAATTCAGACATCACTGAAAGAACTGGTCGGACAATTGATAGTTTCGACTAATCCGCCGGGCGCAAAGATCATAATCGATGGTGAATACTATAAGTTGAATAACGGCGCGGTTGCAAAAACCCCAATGAAATTATCAAGAGTGTGGGCAGGAAAAAGAACAATAACCTTTGATATGCCCGGGTATTCCGAAGGCGAGACCGAGGTCAATGTCAAAGAAGATCAAATTAATGTCGTAAAAGTGACCCTGGATAAAATAGTCTTCATTAAGCCTCGTATAAATGCCCTGTGGCGGTCTGCGTTACTGCCGGGATTCGGGCAATATTACGAAGGAAGATATGCACATTCGGCTATTTACCTCATATCAGAAGCAGCGTTACTTACATCATTTTTCAACTTAAAAGACACTCACCGTGATTTACAAAATGAATATGATGCTACCCGGTTGGAATATGAAAACTTAAATGGAACAGTAGAAGAAATCCGAAATGCCTGGGAAAACGTTGAACAGGCGTATGAGCAAATGGATAATAACTATAATAAACAGCAATTAGTCGCTGGCGCTATGCTGGGTGTGTATTTATGGAATGTGATTGACTCGTGGATATTCATGCCTAAAATTGAAGAGAAGAAGATACACTCCTACTTATACAAAACTCCTGATGGAATAGGAATAAACTTGGGATTTGCACTACCATGATTAAATTCCATCTTATAGCGCTTATCACAATTGCGAGTATATTCTTTGCATGCTCTCCAAACGATGACCTTGTGCCTCCAACTAATCCATTCGATCCTGATAATCCGGATTATGAACTCCCACATGCCAGTATTACCGGAACAATCTCCTATGGTGAAGTGATTGATACAACTTCCGTTACACTTTTCTGGAATGGAAATGCCACGGCGTATGAATTCAGTTACCGATTAAACGAGAATGACTGGTCTGATTGGACAATCGATACTTTTGTAACCTTTCATTATTTAGACGAAGGGAATTATCAATTTGACATTAAAGCACGGACGAACCAGACCGTACCGGTTGAAGGAACTCCAAGAGCATTTCATTTCGCTGTGGATGCCGTTAAAGGACCGGCTATGATGGTTTGCCCCAGATATAAAGAAGTATCCGTTGGAGAGGAATTTGAAATTGAGATCCTGGCTGAAGAAGTAGAAAACGTAATGGGAGCGGAAATTGAATTGACCTTCGATCCTTCTATCATTCAGGTAAAAGATGTTATTTATGGGGCATTCATGTTTGATGGTGGAGAACTATCGATTACTTTCAAAGAAATTGATAATGAAAATGGAAAAGCAGGGGTAGTAATTGTCCGGATATCGAACAGTAATCCAACCGTATCCGGAACCGGCACCTTGGCAATATTGGAAATAACTGGTCTGTCTGTAGGTACAACCAAAATTGAGTTTACAGATAATTGTACTTTCAGAGATGAAAATAACAATATTGTCGAAATTGAAGAAAAAACTGTTGGGATCGTAGCGGTTGAGTGATGTTTGAAGAAATGCAAAATAGTTCGAATCAAAACGCCGTTGGTCGGGGATATTGTCTGGATTTTAATCCCACCCATAAATGGGCGGGCTATTCCAATTTATCAATAATCAAATCGCTATCAAATAGTCCAGCCATTCACGATAAGAAAGGTCGAATCATTGAAATATATCCAAATCGCCCTGTAGATTACGAGCGATACAACAGATGTTCCCAATTATCTTCAAATAGCCCAGCCGTTCACGATAAGAAAGGTCAAATCATTGAAATATATCCAAATCGCCCTGTAGATTACGCCCGATACAACAGATGTTTCCAATTATCTTCAAATAGCCCAGCCGTTCACGGCTGGGATAACGATCACGCACCCTTTATCCAACGGGATGGCGTTTACGCCATTTTAAGCAATCAAAACGCCGTTTATTCTGGATATTGTCTGGATTTTATTCCCACCCATAAATGGGCGGGCTATTCCAATTTATCAATAATCAAATCGCCCAGCCGTTCACGGCTGGGATCAGAAAGACAACAATCTAATTTCAGATGGCGTTCACGCCATTGTTTAATGGAGGAAAAGATGTCACATACCTATTACAAAATCTGGTTGCACGCGATATGGGCAACTCACAAACGAGAAAAACTAATTCATCCGTCGATCAGGTCGCAAATATTTGATCATATCCGAGGTTATTGCTCAGAAAATGAAGTTTTTATCAGGATTATTAATGGAATTTCTGATCATGTTCACATTCTAATGAGCCTGCCGCCAAAACTAGCGCCCGCAACCGCGATTAATTTGATCAAGGGAGAATCATCGAATTGGATCAATAAGGAGAATCTGTTAAAGGTAAAATTTTCGTGGCAGGAGGGATATAGTATATTCTCGGTTTCGGAGTCGCATGTTTTAAAGGTGGTAAAATATATTAAAGGACAGGAGAAACACCATCGAAAGATGACCTTTGAAGAGGAGATAGAGAAATTTTTAAAGGCTTATAATATTGGGGAGGTAACGCCGTGAACGGCGTCGCTCGTGGATATTGTTTGGATTTTAATCCCACCCATAAATGGGTGGGCTATTCCGGTTTCTCAATAATCAAATCGCTATCAAATAGCCCAGCCGTTCACGATAAGAAAGGTCGAATCATTGAAATATATCCAAATCGCCCTGTAGATTACGCCCGATATAACAGATGTTTCCATTTATCTTCAAATAGCCCAGCCGTTCACGGCTGGGATAACGATCACGCACCCTTTATCCAACGGGATGGCGTTTACGCCATTTTAAGCAATCAAAACGCCGTT
>JAHIOG010000045.1 GCA_018895675.1 bacterium | reverse complement strand
GTCTGGTCAACTTGTTTTTCAAACGATTCTGCAAATTTCTTGCGCTGACGGGATAATTCCACAGCCACTGTTCCATATCCCTTCTGAACAGAATCGATCTCACTTTCAACTTTGACTATTTCTGCATCAAGTCCATCATCTTCATTGAGGTAATGCTTTACTTTTTCTCGATACTCAATGACTTCTACAATGGTTTTTCCATACTTCTTCATCAGTTGTTGAAGATGATAAAGTCGTTGGTTTACAGCTTCCATTCTCGCTGAATCGAATTGGATATTATCGGTATATTTGGAAAGATGATTGGATAGGTCCTGAATTAAAAATTGCATTTCCTCTAATTTATTTAATTCCCCGGAAAATTCAGGATCGATTCCATTTAATATTAATAATTTTTTAATTACCGTCAGCACTTGCCGGTAGAGAGTATCATCTTCGGCTTCATATAATTGCTCAGTCAATTCATCGGCAATTTGATGTATCTTCTCGGAATTTTCCAGGACAGCTTTTTCCTTTATCAGTTGTTCATTTTCATCTTCTTTGGGGTCAATTTTCTCAATCTCATTCAGCTGAAATTCCCACAGTTCTCGTTTTTCCCGGTTAAGGTTCCGCTTCTCTGTCATAAATTTATGCCGTTCCGATAAATGACTTAATTTCAAATAAGAATCATGAACTTCTATCAATAAATCCCGATAGCCGCCAAATGCATCGAGAAATTGAATATGGCTTTCTTCCCTGAGTAAAGATTGGTGATCGTGTTGTCCATGAAGATCAACAAGAAGGTCGCCGGCAGATTTCAGCATATTAATTGCACAAGGCAAGTCATTTATCCACGCTTTTGATCTGCCGTTTACATACAGTTGACGCCTTAACGTCAATCGTTCCGGCACAATCGGTAGTTGATTATCTTTTATAAATTGAATTACCGGATGCGACTTATCAATGCCGGTAAATATACATTCTATAAAGGCGCTTTCTGAGCCGGATCGTATCATCGTCGGTGACGCCTTTTCTCCTAATGCCAGATTTAACGCGTCAATAATTATTGACTTTCCGGCGCCGGTCTCACCAGTAAGAATAGTAAAACCAGGCTTAAAATAAACAGTGATATTGTCAATTATCGCAAAACTATCGATTTTTAATGTATGCAGAACCATAGAACCTTTATACAAATTTTACTTATGAGTTGTGCTCTGATAGATTAATTCTTCAGGACCGGTTTTATGCTTTATTATTTTAGTGAACAAATATACCCCTAAAAATACTCCTGCTGCATCTGCGGCGAAGTCAAATATACTAAAATCTCTGCCAGGAACGTACAGTTGGTGAATCTCATCAGTTGCTGCATAAATAATTCCCGTTATCAGGCTTAATTTAAACGCATTATTAATAATTTTATCGGAAGTTGAGCGTGAGAATGCCAGCATTAATGTCATACCATATAATAAATATTCGATTAAATGAACGATTTTATCAAAACTAATCAAGCGCACCGGTGGTAATTTACTCTGTGGTATAGACGATAGAAAAAATATCAATATGCTATAGAGTATTGCAGGAATTTTATATTTTATATTCACAATTACACAACCCGCTCATAGTCTTTCATTATTCCCGGAATAATATCCAGCAGATCACCGGCTATTAAGCCCCTTACACCGAATTTTTCCTTTCCTAAATCGCCAGCCAGCCCGTGAATATAAACGGCAATCATACTTGCATCAAATGAGTCTATTTTCTGGGCTCGCAGTCCTGCGATCAAACCCGTCAGGACATCCCCGGTTCCGCCGGTCGCCAGCGCCGGATTCCCGGTACTGTTCACAGCAACTCTCCCGTCGTAACTTACCACCACGGTAGGCGCTCCTTTTAGAACAAGAGTACAGGGATGTTTTTCCACAAACTCACGGCAAACGTCAATAACATTCTCTTTGATAGAGGCGATATCCATTCCGGTCATTTGTGAAAATTCACCAGTATGGGGCGTTATTATCAAATCGTCAATTGAATTTATCAGATCGAGATTTTCATGGAATACACGTAATCCATCGGCATCGATAATCATAGGTTTTTTCTGAGATTCTATCAGTTTTTTTCCGAAAGCTTCTACGTCCGCACTATCTGAGACGCCCGGACCAAAAACAATGACGTCACTCCAGTCAATTCGTTCCTTTGCAGAATTTAATGATTCCATGCAAAACGTGTGGTTCAATGACTCCGCTAATGGTAGCGAAAGTGTTTCAGTCGATTTTATTTCAATTATAGAATTAAGACTTTCCGGTATGGCATTGATTACCAGTCCGGTTCCGCTTCTCAGGGCGGCTTTTGACGTCAATATAGCAGCGCCGGTCATTCCGGGTGAACCGGCAAATATCAGCACCTTACCCTGTTTATGCTTATAAGTATCATCAAAAATTGGCGGAAATAATTGTTTGATAATTTGCTTATCAATTAAAAACGTTTCGTTATGGAGAACTTTATATGCCTTTGCAGGATATTTCAGGTCAACAAGCACCACATCTCCAGCCTTGCGCTTACCGGGCTGAAACATTAATCCCCGTTTTAAAAATCCCATTGTAACTGTTCGTGTCGCCTGAATTGCCACTCCTCCTATCTGAGCAGTATCTCCATTAATCCCCGATGGAATATCTACGGATAAAACAGGTCTTTTGGATGAATTGATTAATTCAATCAATTTTTTTATCACGCCACGAACTTCGCCTCTGAAACCGGTGCCAAGCAATGCATCTATAATCAAATCACTTTGACAAATCTGCTTATGCGTTGGAATAGTGTCTGAATTCTCAACTACCGTTATTTTTATCCGTTTTGTATTACACCGTTCAAAATAATGTCGGGCATCGCCTTTGATTTTAACCGGGTTTCCGGCAAGCCAGATAAATACACTTGCTCCCCAATCAGAAAGATCCCTGGCTGTGACAAAACCATCTCCACCATTATTCCCTGTTCCGCAGAATATATCAACATGACTACCAGGCACATCTTTCAGGAATATTTTCGCTTTTAATGAAACAAATGAACCGGCTCGTTTCATTAAATCAATACCCGATATTCCCAATGTATCAATTGTATAACGATCTACAAGCCGGGCTTCATGATTGGTTAGAATATATTCTTTCATCTTATCATTTTCTTATTTTTTATTTCGTTTCATGCAGTCACAAATATTTCATATTAAAAATAATAAGAATTTTCAATTCATGCAATGTCGATTCTAAATAAAAAAGGGCGAGAGTATTCTCACCCTTGTTTAAAATATGAAAGAGATTTTACTGAACAGTTTTCAATTCGTATTCAGCAACGGCTTTCCATTTGGGATCGCGTGCAGCCATCTGGAATGCCTGACGAGCAGCCGCGCGATTGCCCATGCATCTCTCAGCAGTACCCAGTTCGATAAGAACAGGCGCCCAATTTGGTTTTAACTTTAAGGCTTTTTGAGCAGTCTCTTTAGCTTTATCACATTTCCCCGTTTTGTTATATGCCTGTGATAAACGGTATAAACTGTTACTATCTCTGGGATTTAATTCAGCGGCTTTAATCAAACTTGGGATAGCAGTACTGAATTTTTCCTGGTGGATATAGATAGCTCCCATATTGGCATGAGCGAATGCGTCATCGGGCTTTAATTTAATTACCTCCTTATAAGCAGGAATTGCATCGTCGTATTTTTTAGTTTTATAATTAATTAGTCCGATATTTTTCCATGCATCTACATATTCGGCGTCAAGCTCGATTGCCTTTTTAAATGCTTCTACAGCGCCATTTACATTATTCATACCGGAAAATACTTTCCCTTTTACTAAATATGCTTTGGGATACTCAGGATCTAACTGAATACTTTTATTAATCGCATCAAGTGCATCCTGTGATTTTTTATCTTCCAGATATACTACAGCGCTGTAATAGTACGCTAATGGATCATTCGGGTTCAAACTGATAGCCTGTCTAAATTTTTCTAACGCTGCGCCATAACTCTTGCGCTGCATCAATTGCGTACCCTCATGAATATAACGACGAGTAATTCCTTCAAACTCCTTTTTATAGCTTTCATTTTCAGGATCTTTCCCGATGGCTTTACGGAAATTTACGGCAGCCTGTTCCAGATCATTTAAACGCACCAAAACCCGACCGAGATTTACATAGGCATCAACAAAGTTTGGATTTTCATTGATAACTTCCAGATATACTTTCTTCGCATTTTCATATTCAGCGTTTGTGGATAGACGAGATGCCTCTGTAAGTTTACTAGCAAAAGCTGCCATTGCGTTGCGAACCTCTCGATAATCCGGATTACTCAGATCAAGTTCAATAGCTTTATCAATGAGTTCTTTTGCTTTATCAAGATTACCAAGTTTATAATATACACGACCAAGCAGGAAAACGGCGCCTGCGTATTCCGGATCATTTTCAACAATTGGTTCAACTATTGTTTTGGCTTCTGAGTATTTCCCGGCAAGAAACAATTCATTAGCATCAATAAGGGAGCTTGAAGCCTGTGCCCATAGCAGGGTTGAGAGAAGCAAAAAAGCAACGGTAATTTTTAGAATGTTTCTTCTATTCAACAATTTCATATTCTTCCTCACTCTTTTTTAATAAAACGATAGTGCCGAAGACGGGACTCGAACCCGTACAGGCTAACGCCCACATGGCCCTCAACCATGCGTGTCTACCAGTTCCACCACCTCGGCAGTGTAGGATCAGTCAAAAAGCGCTAAAATAATTAACTGATCGGTCTATTCAGTTATTGGTAATTCAGAAGAGCCTTCTTCGAAACTGCCTTCCGGCGCCGGCAGATTTGCCGACGGGACAACCCGCCTATTCGCTTCCCGTTTGATAATACTGGTTGGTTCGCCACGTGGTGCTGACATCAAACCGATTAAGATTGAGATAACCATAAACGCAACCGCTAAACCAGTGGTCATTTTAGAAAGAAACGTGGCTGCGCCACGACCGCCAAAGATAGCGCTACCTCCGCCACCTCCAAAAGTACCGGATAGACCACCACCTTTGCTGGATTGCATTAATATCGTCAATGTTAATAAAGCTGCAACTAATACATGAATGACAATAAAAAATGTATACACTATTTCTCCTGTTTTGTTAAGTATTCTTCAACAGTGTGTGCAATTGATACGAATTGTTCTTCTACCAGGCTTGCACCACCGATTAAAAATCCATCGATATCATCTGTCGCGATTAATTCTGCCGCATTTTCCGGTTTCACACTGCCACCATATAAAATCGCCATCTCAATAGCCATTTTATAACTGAACTGACTGGCAACGAGGGACCTGATTTCCTTATGTGCTTCAGATGCCTGCTCCGGAGTTGCTACAATCCCGGTTCCGATTGCCCAGACCGGTTCGTAGGCGATAATACATTTACGCATTTGTGATTCCGATAAGTTTCTGAACGCAGCAACATACTGTTTTTTTAAAATATTGACTGTGCGTCCACTCTGCCGTTCCTCAAGCGTTTCTCCGATACACAAGATCGGTTTTAGTCTTGTCTCCAGCGCTGCTGCCAATTTTTTATGAATCAGTTCATCCGATTCATTAAAAATATGTCTTCTCTCCGAATGTCCAAGGATAACATATTGGCAGGATGTAGATTTCAGCATATCCGCGGATATCTCGCCGGTATAGGCGCCGGAAGCCTCAAAATACATATTCTGGGCGCCCAAATAAATATCTGTTTTATTTAAAATTTCACCAATGTTAAAAAGCGACGTATAAGGCGGGCATAATATAATGTCGGTTCGTCTGAGATTCAACAGATTTTTCGATAAACGCTCAGTGAAAACGATGGATTCAGGAATATTCTTATTCATTTTCCAGTTTGCGGCAACAATTAAACGTTTCATAATACCTCTATTTAGTTGAAATAAGGTTAACGGGCAATAATTCAAGACCACTCAACAGCTCCAGTGATGCGCCACCGCCGGTCGATACATGAGTAACCTTATCCATCAATTTGAATTTTTTCAAAGCGGATGCCGAATCTCCTCCGCCAACAACTGTTACAGCGCCTCTGGTAGTAATATATGCTAATTTTCTGGCGATAGATTCAGTTCCCGTCGAAAACTGCTGAATCTCAAATACTCCCATTGGTCCGTTCCAAAGTACGGTTTTACTTTCATCGATAATATTGGTAAAAATCATCGTCGTTTCAGGTCCGATATCAACACCCATTTTATCTTCAGGTATCTGATCAGCTCCAACGACTGTCATTTCAGCATCTTCGACAATTTCCGTAACGGCAACAACATCGGTTGGCAAATAGATATTGCATCCATGCTGTTTGGCGTTCTCAAGCGTTTCACGGGCAAGTTCGATCTTATCTTCTTCAAGCAGCGATTTTCCAATCTGGTAGCCTTTGGCTTTTAGAAAAGTATAAGCCAATCCACCGCCAATTAAAATATTATCAACCTTTCCAAATAATTTCTCAATAATTTCGATTTTACCTGTTACTTTTGCTCCACCGAGAATAGCGGTGTAAGGCTTTTCCGGTTTATCGAGATAATCCCGTAGATAATGCAGTTCTTTTTCAAGTAAATATCCGGCTGCGCGTTGTTTAAAATATTCAGCGACCCCAGCCATTGAAGCGTGAGCGCGATGGCTGGTTCCAAAAGCGTCGTTTACGTAAATATCTGCTAATTCAGCCAACTGAGCTGAAAATTCAGGATCATTTTTTGTTTCTGCTGCATGAAACCTTAAATTTTCGAGTAACAGTACTTCACCCTCTTTTAACAACCCGACCATTTTTTTCACTTCTTCGCCAATACAATCAGGAGCAAAATACACTTTATTATTAATCAGCTCGCCAAGTTTGTCAGCAACCGGTTTTAAACTGTACTTCGGATCCTTTTTCCCTTTTGGTCGTCCAAGATGGGACATTAATATAACTCTAGCGCCATCATTTAATAATTTGCTGATTGTTGGAAGAGCAGCCCGAATTCGAAAATCATCAGTAACATTTTGTTTTTCATCCAGTGGCACATTAAAATCCACGCGTAGCAATATTTTTTTACCATTCACTTGTAAATCATCGATTGTTAGCCGTGCCATATTTCACCTTTAATTAGAATTTTAAACAACCGGAATTTTACCCTATTCAACGATATTATTCAAGAAAAATATGGAGAAATTTATACCGGAGATGCAACTGTTACACCAATCACTTTTTTTACGCCGCGTTTCTTCAGGACGCCTGCAGCGGAATTTAGTGTTGATCCGGTCGTGAATACATCATCGATAAGAACAGCGCAGTGTATCCCTGACAAATCAACTCCATCGGCAATTTCAAATGCATCCTGCATGTTTTGTTGTCTTTCAGTCGCCGATAATTGGGTTTGGGTTTCAGTGTTTTTAATACGCTTGAGCAAGCGCCTATGAATAGTTAAACCAAGGATTTCAGCAATTCCGATTGCTATGTAATAAGATTGATTATATCCACGTTCGCGATATTTAACCGGATGTAACGGAACCGGTATCAATACAGTTTCTTTAGAAACAGGAATCTGGTTTTTCACTTTTGTTGAGACCTTTTTACCAAGTTCGATACCAAGTGATTTGAAACCATTATACTTTAAAAAATGAATAATTGTTTGAACTAATTCATCAAATATAAATACCGGAATCATCATATCAATATTATCCGGGACAGACTTGCTTTTAATGATATCGGGACTAAGGTATGCTATATTACGCCAGCATGATTCGCAAACTAAAGATCGTGTTTCGTTCATTCTGCGCTTGCATACAATACACGTTACCGGAAATAATAACGAAGAAATACCCCGAAAAATGTCATTGATAAATCTGATTTTCATATTCCCGGTCAATTTTAACAGGAGTAAAGAATTCACATCTGTTCTGTGAATACTTGATAAATCCACTTATTTCGTGTCTATGCCAGTTACTCGTCGTATCTCAGTCGATTCTCAATGATAGTGTTAATAACCATATTGATCCATAGAACTTGCTGTCGGAGAAACCCAGCGTTGCCATTGATAATCCTGCAGTTCATTACGGGCAGTAGAATGAACTAATTCCAATTGTCCAAATCCGGTTTTATCTACAAAAATAAATTGAACGCCGCCTTCAATCTCATAGTAATGCCAGATCTGGTATGGTTTGGATTCGATTGAGCTCGGATATCGTTCAATTTCGGAGGGCGCCCCATAAATCAAGAAAACGCGTCCCAGGTCCGTCTTCCAGCCTTTTTGACGCGGAGTCGAAAATTGTCCGTCAACATATTGAAGACGTTGCTGAAATTCAGCCTGTGCTTCGTTAATTGGTGTGGAAGGATCCGGATCCCGCTTAATCCAGAATTTTGCAATGATATTGCGTTTCCCTTCAATATCGGATTTTCGATACCGTCTAATCTCTTTATCGATGGCATAATATTTCATCGGTCCAAACATCTCATCCAACTGTTTTTCTGTTAATGCTGACAGGTTTGCCTCTTCAAGAGTCTTTGTGAACAATTCTTCACGATCGTCTTTCATTATATAGAAACGCTTCACGGACTCGGATTGTTGATTTACGGATTCATCAATAACAGTTATTTTAAAATCATAAAGACCGGAACTCAGGCTTTGAATGTCTATCGAATTCAACTCAACAGCGGATGTGCCAGGTTTTTTCTTTGGCATCCAATCGAGCGAAGTAACAACATTACCATTCAAATCCGTAATGGAATACTGCACTTTATATTTACCATCACTGGATTTATCATAATCTAAATTATACACCTCGCAGAATCCATAGATCATTTTGTTTTGTGATCCATATATATTACTTGCATTTGGAATAATATCATATCCGAAGTATTTACTGAATTTATTTTGTGTCGCTGTTTGTGAAACCTGAGCGCTTAATTGGATATCACTTATTTGTAATTCTGAACGGGAATATTTTTTCAGGTCGACAAGTTTTTCCTTCCTGTATTTTTCCTTCGAGGTCAGATCCATCACTATCGCAATTATCCGATACTGTCCTTCCGGTATTGATAATGTAACCATTTCAGGAATATTTTGAGCATCGGAAATATTTGTTAATTCATTCGTTTGATCAACAATGCTCCATTCCTTCATATCTCTGACGGTATCGTTTTGGGTAAATGCTATCCTGATATGTCCATTAGATCGATAAGCGTTTTCAACTTTGGAAAATTCAAACAAGGTCCTCGGAATCATCAAATATACTTCAACGATATCATTATTATCGGACCCCCGAAATACCGCGTAATCAAGATCAAAATCAACGGCAAAGACCGGCGTTATAATCGATACAAACATTATCATAGCAATTAGGCAGGTTTTTGTTTTCATAACTACTCCAATCTTACGGATACAATCTGAGAAATCCCACTTTCCGCCATTGTAACGCCATAAAGTGAATCGGCAATACTCATTGTTGATTTATTATGGGTAACAATGATAAACTGAATTTTCTCAGAAAACGTTTTTATAACACTCGTAAACCGCTGGGTATTCTGATCATCCAGCGGCGCATCTACTTCATCAAGAATACAAAAGGGGCTGGGTTTTACCTGATAGATACCAAACAGCAGCGCAATCGCCGTTAATGCTTTTTCACCACCGGATAACATTTTCAACGACCGCATCTTTTTTCCGCTGGGACAGGCCCATATTTCAATCTGAGCTTCCAGCGGATCGCTGTCACCGATTATTTTCAGGTCGGCTTCTCCTCCATTAAAAAATATCGAAAATGTTGATTTGAAATTTTGTCTAATCTTCTCAAAGACTTCAAGAAATTGTTCCCGGGCAATTTTGTCAATTTGAAGAATAACTTCGTTGAGTCCTTTTTCCGACTTGATCAAATCGTCACGCTGTTCTATCAGAAAATTAAGACGTGAATTTTCTCCCTCGTATTCATCTTTAACCGCCATATTGACCATTCCGATCAATTCGAGATTCCGTTTATGGCGGTCAACAGCGCGCTGGATTTCTTCAACAGCAGAAAGTTCTTCCGGAAGCTGCTCCGGAATTTGTTGATTGTATTTTTCAAAAAGTACCGATTGAATCTCATTAATTGTCGCTTTAAATCCTGATTTTTTTAATTCCTGCTGACTGATTGAATCGGTCAGCATCTCCTTGTTGCGACGTAACTGGTACAACTGTTCATTTAATTCCTGAATACTCGATCTAATTCCCTGAAAGGCATTACGAAACTCTTCAATATGTTTTTCCGTAGCAGTCACCTTTTCCCGGAACTCATTCAGCAGTTGTTGATTCGCCTGGATTTGAGATTGAATATCGACTGCAATCTTTTCATTCTTCTCTTTTTCGATTAACGAAACTTCTTTATTTTCTATCGCCTTCCGGATAGATTTTCCTGCAATTTCCTGACTATCGGCAACATTTCTGAATTTATTCTCAAGATTAATCAGCTCGATTCTCCGATTTTGTCGCTCGGAAACGACCTGATCCAATTCAGTCTTGACAGATGACGCCGCCTCCCTCTTTTCCGCGATTTTTCCTTCGATTGCCTTTATGTCCGTAGCAAGACTCGATTTCTCCGGATCTTCTCTCGTCATTCTCTCTTTGAAATTTTCAATCAGCACTTTCAGAGAGAGGCGATTATCCTCAAGGGTTTTTTGAATGCTTTTGGTTTCTAGATATTTGGATTCATTCTGATGTGATTGTTCCTGAAGATCACGAAGTTCTTGTTCCTGCTCTTTTATTTTCTGTGATAGCGTCTTCTTTTCATTCAATACTTTCGCAATATCGCGCTGAACGCTTTCAATTTGGGCTTGAATTCCCCGCAACTCGTTTCCAACCGAATCTGCTTCTCGCTCGAACTGGTACAATTTTTCCGAACGTCCGATCAGCATACCGGATTCCGAAAGTTCCGAACCTCCTGAGAAGAAGCCGTTGGCATCCCGGAATCGTCCTTTATCAGAGACAAGAGAAATGTCCTGTAGCGCCGGATCTTCGATCAATTGATCAAATTTGCCATCTTCACAACAAAATATCTGCTGGAATAAAAATTCTTTCAGCGAATTAAGCGAGTTATCACATTTTATATATGATGTCAGCGGAGTCAGGTTCTTAGCTGACGCGCTTGATTCTACTTGAAATTTTACATCAAGTGGAATTATAGAAACCCGACCCTTGCCGGTCAGCGCCAGTTTTTCGAGTGTTTCCAGCGCCGCTTTCTTATGGTCGGCTACCAGTAAACGTGAAATATCCTTGATAACGGCTTCGACAGCCAGGTAATATTTCGGATCGACCGACAAGAGATCCGATAACGCGCCTTTAATACCAGGAAAATCGACCGGATTATCGAGCACATATTGTAATCCGGGACTGAACCCTTCTTTTGTTTGGATAATACCGCTGTAAAACTGAATTTGATTATTTAAGCGGTCTAATTTGGATTCTACCTGGCGTCGTTCATTCTGCAAATCACGCTCGGTATCGAGGAATTGACTATACCGTATGTCAAATTCATCGAAATTTTCCCGATGATTATCAAGGTCATTCGTAAGGACTTCAATGGATTTTCGTACCTGATCAAGTATTCCGGAAAAATTATGCTCATTCTCCTTCTCAATGTTGAGTTGTTTTTCTATCGATGCCAGTTCATTTTCCCGTTGGGTGATATTATCCTGAAGACTGCCGTGACGGGCGCTGTATTCAGCCTGTTGCTTTAATAAGTCAAAACGTTTTTCCTGTAGAACCTGGATTTCAGAATTTATTACGGAATATTGTTGCTCAATTTCCGCGCTTTTTCCTTCGATTATTTCAAACGATTCACTTTTATGTCCCAGCGTTTTCTGGATCTCTGCATATTGTTCTTTCAGCTGAACTTCTCTCTGCCGGTTATCTGATAATGTTTTTTCAAATTGCCGAATGTCATTTTGAAGACGAGATATGGTTTGGTGAATGTTACGAAGTTGTTCTTTTAAAACCAGTTCACTGGTCAGATATTTATTATACTCTTCTCTGATTCCAGCCAGTTCACGGTTTTTCTCGTTCAGGATATTTTCCTGTTCTTCAAATTCTTTCTGTTTGGCTTTCCAGATTTCTTCTTTGCTGCTCAGATCGGTTATTATCTGATTCAGTTTCTGCCGTTCATTTTTCAGGCGTTCCTCAATGGGATCCAGGGAAGTCTTGATATTAGCGACTTTCCGGCTTGCCAGCTGCACTTCGGATTCAATCAATTTCTGAGTAATTTCCTGATGTTTTTCATATCGTTTAAGTTGTCGTCGTAAATTTTTGACTTTTGAATCAACTTCGGAAATGATATCATGTAAACGGGTTAAATCGTCTTTGGTCGCTTCCAGCTTACGCAAGGCAGATTTACGCTGGATACGGTATTTATTGACGCCGGCGGCTTCCTCAAAGAGACGTTTCCGTTCCTCCGGGTTTTCACTGAGGATATCTTCGATCATCTTTAATTCGATGATGGAATAAGCATTTGCCCCCATGCCGGTATCAATAAACAGATCGGTTATATCTTTCAGACGGCAGAGATTGTTATTGATAAAATATTCGCTTTCACCATTGCGATAGACACGACGTGAAATAACGATATCCGAATAAGGCAGAGAAAGTTTACCGCTGACGTTATGAATTGTCAGCGAAACTTCCGCCAGATTCAGCGGGCGGCGGGTGGCGGTGCCGTTAAAAATTATATCGGTATTCCGGTCAGCTCTTAATACACTCGATTTCTGTTCGCCGATTACCCAGCGAATGGCATCGACAATATTGGTTTTCCCACAACCATTCGGCCCAACAACCGTCGTTATTCCTTTACCGAAATGGATTTCCGATTTTCTGGAAAACGATTTAAAGCCGTAGAGTGTAAGTTTTGAAATATACATAAGCGAATTATTCAGTATTATGTGTTTACAAAGAACGTACGATTAATATATTCAATTTAATTCTTATATGTAACGTGAAATTTGATAAACGGACAGAATCACAGACAAGCGGTCGCTATCATCTTCAAACATTCATTAGCCCGGCGGCCAGGTCATTCTGCGTCCGCCAAACAGATGCAGATGAATATGATCGACTTCCTGTCCCCCGTCGGGACCGCAATTAAACACCACGCGGTATCCGTTTTTCGATATATTTTCCTGTTTAGCAATAGCATTCGCAGCCAAGACCATTTTTCCCGCCAGCTCGCTATTTGAATCGGTCAGTTGATCGATCCTGGCTATATGCTCTTTCGGAATAATCAGAACGTGGGTTGGCGCTTGCGGATTGATATCACGAAATGCTAAAAGTTTATCGCTTTCAAAGATGAAGCGGGTGTTCAATTCTCCCCGAGCGATTTTACAAAAGATGCAACTGTCTTCCACTCTTACCTCTTTCTCTAATTTATATAAGCATAAATACCTGTTATAGCTACAATGGCAGCCAGTTCCGTCCGCAACCTGTACGGATGAATACTGACCGGCGTAAATCCTTTTGCAACTGCGGATTCAATCTCATCTGAATGTAAACCGCCTTCAGGTCCGATAAGGATTGCAACTGTTTTATGATCGATTTGTTTCGTCAGAGCCCTTTGTAACGATATAGAATGATCTTGTTCAGCGACAAGTTTTAACGGAACGTTCGCTGCCATATCCAACCAGTCAGGCAATTTAACCGGCTTATGTATTTCCGGTAAATAGAAGCTGCCGCTCTGTTTTAACGACTCTATTGCGATCTTTTGCATCCGGTCAGAATTAAATCCCTGTTTGACAGAATGCTGCGTAAGTAACGGAACGAATTGACTGACGCCAAGGGCTGATGCTTCACGAATTAACAGGTCCAGCGCTTTACTTTTAATCAGTCCAAATGCCAGAACGATATCAGTTGATATTGGTTTTTTAATTTTTTCGGTGGAAATGATACGGCACTCACAATATTTCTTCGCTATCCGATCTATAACAGCCGTAAGCGCTTCTCCCCTGCCGTTGAAAAGCGAAATCTCATCACCTGTTTTTCTCCTCAGAACATGAATGCAATGTCTGAATTCATCGCCTTCCAGGATTGCGGTATCATTCTGTATTTTACCGGGGGAAACGTAAAAGAAATATCGATGCATTAAAACTTTTTCCCGATACTTACCTTTATCGTAATTCCGTTGAAATCCTTCCTGCCGGTGTAATATTTATCCGGTTCCTCAGGAAACTCATAAGGCAGGTCTATTTTATTAGCGAATTTCAAATACTCATATCCGACAAAAACCGATATTAATGTTCGGGGTGTTGTCGCGAAATCCATCCCGGCGCCGGCTCTGAAGATACCTGTGAAATACACTTCCATATTTTTCATCCTGTCTGAGAAATCAGGTACATTCGCAGGGTCAAGAGCAGTGACAAATCCACCATCAAGATGCAAATAGGGACGAAAGTTATTTGAAAGTTTATCAACGAATAGAATGCGTTTATAGCCTACAAGAACCGGAATAAAGCTCAAACGGGTTTTATCGGCTCGTTCATATGTATAACCATACGGGTCATAGGGATTGTATATGGGATAATCATTCTTCCCGCGCACGATCAACAGATGAATATTAGCCGTCAGTCTGTTCGAAGCACTGATTGCATATTCATAAAATCCGCCAAATCCGGCGCCGTTGTTTGACTGAATGATCGAAAAACCGCCGTATTTTGCATCGGGATCATCGATTCCTTTATTTGTCTGCCCGATAGCCGGTTTAAAGCACAATAAACCAGCCATTAAACCAAGCGCTATATAATATTTGTATTTCATAATGCCTCACTAATTTCTTACTGAAATTTACATTTCTATTCGTGAAAGCAAAAGTGTTTACTTGATTTTCAGGAAAATGTTTCCTGATGATTTCGTAAAAAGTATTAAAACTGTCATTCTGAGAGAGGAACGAACGAAGAATCGGGTTGGATTAACGCATTGGACTACGAAGATTCTTCACCCCATCTCACTCCGATTATAAAACACGATTCAATTGAGCATCATCGCATTGTCATAGAGTCATGGGGTTCAGAATGACACATATAATCACTTTTTACGATTCCATCTTTCCTGATTTCCCCATTAAATTTATTCCTGCTATTGAATTTTGTTAATTTTAAAGTATATTCTGTGTGATAATTACAAAGGAATTTATGAATAACACCATCTACTTAATGCGATTTCATCATACTGATCCGATCGATCAAACCAAAAACTGGCTGAAAAAATTATTTAAAACCGCCGGATTTGATAAAATAGTCGAAGCCAATGATATCACCGCCGTGAAAGTTCATTTCGGCGAACCGGGAAACACGACCCACCTCTCACCTCATTATATCGAGCCAATTGTACGGATGATCAAAAGCTGCGGCGCAAAGCCATTTGTTACCGATACAAATGTTCTCTATAAAAGCCGCCGTGATAATGCCATCGATCATCTCTCCGTCGCAACTGAGCATGGATTTACTTCCGAAAAATTGGGTGCGCCGATCATCATTGCCGACGGAATTATGGGCAGAAATGAGACGGAGATCGAGATTGATGCGCCGCTCAATAAAACCATTTCGCTGGCAACGGAACTTGTCTCCGCAAATTCAGCGATTGTCATTTCACACGCCACCGGGCATCTGGCAACCGGGTTGGCGGCAACCATTAAAAACCTGGGAATGGGGATGTCCAGCCGCAAAGGTAAACTTACCCAGCATTCCGTCTCCAAACCGATTATCAGCGAAAGGAAGTGTACAGCCTGTGGCGTCTGCGCAAAATGGTGCCCTGTCGATGCTATTATTGTCGGAGATGAGTTTGCGGTGATCAACGAAGATATCTGCATCGGTTGCGGTGAATGCCTGGCGGTTTGCCGGTTCAATGCCGTAAAATTCAAATGGGACAGTTCATCGGAATTATTGCAAAAACAGGTTGCCGAACACGCCCTCGGAATCGTTAAACAGAAAAATGGCAAAATGGCATACATGACCTTTTTAATCAACATGACCAAAGACTGCGACTGTCTGGCGCATAAACCTGAAATTGTGCTGGACGACATTGGCGTCCTGGCGGGAACCGATCCGGTGGCAATCGATCAGGCGGTTTACGATCTGACAAAGCAACGAGCTGATAAAACTCTCTCAGAACTTTCCTACCCTTCACTGGATGCCAATGTGCAATTGAAATATGGCGAAAAGATTGGATTGGGAACAAGGAAATATCAACTGGTGGAAACGGAGTTTTGATTAAAATTCCAAATTACAAGCATCAAATAACAAATAATACTCAATTACCCAAAACCCAATGCTCAAAACTGTTTCGGTCATTTGGGAATTGATATTTGGAAATTATTTGTAATTTGAAATTTGTGATTTGGTGCTTCATTTTATAAAAATCTTTGATTTTAGAGACAAACTCTATTTAGAATATAGT
>JAHIOG010000454.1 GCA_018895675.1 bacterium | reverse complement strand
TTAATAACTTCCCTTATCTCCGGATTTTCTGAAAATTTTGGAAGGTTGATGGAAAATATCGTCTTCTTAGAGCTGAAAAGAGCCCAGAATGAGGATCCTGGTCTTGAGATATACTATTATAAAAACGGTGTAGAAGTTGATTTTCTTCTCAAAGAAAAGCCTGAGATAAAACAGCTTTTGCAGGTATGCTATGACATAGAAGATCCGGACACGAAAGAGAGAGAAATAAAAGCTCTGCGTAAGGCGAGTATGGAACTAAAATGCAGCGACCTGCTTGTGATCACCTGGGAAAGGGAAGGGGAGGAGCGCATAGGGAATAATAAAGTGGTTTATTTACCTCTTTGGAAATGGCTATTGTAATAGGGTAACTTTAAAAATATGAGAAAGAAGGTATACCGATAGAATACCTTCAGTTTGGATTCTTTCAAATTTCAATCCAGTTAATCCTGTTCATCATGTTGTCCCGTCTGAGATAATTCATTTGCTCTCTGTAATTCGACAATAAGCGAATCCTGAATCGTCAAATAGTGAAGCCATTTCGGATTTTGACCGCAAAAGATTTTAGTATATATAACATTAAAAATTTTGCAGGGCTATGCCGAGAATCATCCTGATGGTAGAGTGAGAATAATAGCAGAAGGAGAAGAGGAGAATTTGAACAGGTTTTTTGAACTTATCCATAGCTAATTTACTTTTTGTTCCTTATCTCATTCTTCTAATTCGTATCTTATGTGTTTCTATGATAATCACGTTCCCTCTGAAGTCATCTTCTGATAGTTCCTTAAATCTTTCTAGAAGATAACGGTTAATTTCCAGAGTCGGCATTTCATTAGGAAAATGCGCGACAACAATCCCAAAATGGTCGCCAAGTGGAAATCGCAAAATATTACCAAAATCCCTATCGCCTGTAAGAATCACCGCCTTTTCTTTTTGCGCAAACTCATAAATCTCTTCATCTGCTGCCCCACGAAGTCCATAGTCCCTGATGTCCTTGGCATCATATCCATGCTCTTTAAGAACCATTCCTGTCGAGCGAGGCATATCCTCATCAATCACGAATCTTACCATCTTATGCAATCACTGTAATCTTTTTACTGGATAAAGCCTTAGCAGCATAGTTAAGGACAGCTAATATATCCTCACGGGTAATTTCGTACTCGTCCATAATCTCTTTGTAAGTCATTCCTCCTGCAAGTTTGCCCATTATGAGGTCTACTGGAATACGTGTCCCGCTTATCACAGGCTTCCCAAAGCGGATTTTCTCATCTACACTAATTCCTGGTGCTATTTCCATAATATGTGATTTGGTCTTTAGTTTATATATACTTTCTACTCAAGAGTCAAGGCAAAGGTTTTCGGGTAATTCGACATTAAGTGAACCTATTACAGTTTCAAGGCTTATTGGTATTTTGCGTCTTGTCCTCTTTTTAATCTCCGATTTGAATTTCTCAACTGCTTTGTCCTTTGGTTTCTTCCATCTTCCATTAAAATGGAAACCCAGAAACTCGACACCAGTTACATTTCCATGCACAATTTTGGTTTTCTCATGACTGAGTTCAAGTTTTAATTCTCGCTCCAGAATCTCCTTTGCTCTTTTGAGGGCATCTTCTGCCTCCCATTCATGTTTACAGAAAATAATGATGTCATCGGCGTATCGCAGAAGTAAATATCCATATTCACCCATTCTTCTGTCGAAGTGGTTTAAATAAATATTCGCCAGTAAGGGACTTATATTTCCGCCTTGCGGAGTACCTTCTGTACTCTCCTCAAATACTCCTTCATTCATTATTCCGCTTTTAAGGATAGATTCTATCCATGAGAGAACCCTGCCGTCGCTGACTTGTTCGCATACTAAATCCATCAGTATCTTATGGTAGAAAATCTTTTCGAAGATTGGTTCAAGCACGTTCTTTAGTGCTTGCTGAACAACTCTGTCTTTTACTGTTGGCACTCCAAGTTGTCTCATTTTACCATTATCCTTCGGGATAAGTACCCTTTTTACTGGATTCGGTACATAATGATTTTCTTTGAGTTGCCTTTGAATTTCTGACAGGTTTTGTTCTAAATTTTGTTCAAATTCTTCGACAGTGTGTGTTTCTTGAATATAGCATGATATATCTCGTTCCATTTTCTCATACTGTCTCCACTGGTCTTGGTTTTCAGCAATTATTCCATCATCTTCATCTGCTTTATCCAGATAGCGTTTTTATCATGTCGATATCTACTTTTCTGGTTTTCTTTTCCGAATGATGTTATCATGCTGTCACCTCTAACTCTTTCCAAACAAGAACCCCTTTGCTGAGTCAAGTTTTATCCTCGTATAGTCGCCCCCTGCATCCTGCGATGCAGGTTCTATATTTCACAGGCTTGACCTTCATCGCTACTATGGGTTCGTCCGACATCTCACCCGATTACCCTTCGGGAGCGGGAATCCACGTATGCCTGCGGGCATACGTGTCTGCGCCCTCCAGAGGCGCGACTCTGGATGCATTGCTTTAGTTTTCCCTTTCGAGGTTATACTTCCGCTACCTTTATCCCATTGATTGAAACTATTTACCCAGAACCGTGTAGGGTGTGGTTCAATCTCAAGGAGGACATTATGAGACTTCCCCCGGTCACACAAGAAAGCATTCTCAACCATCCCGACCATAACCACTCCAGTAATCATTTCTCTGCCCAAGCTTCCATCCTGC
>JAHIOG010000453.1 GCA_018895675.1 bacterium | reverse complement strand
TAATGAAAGAGTTAAAGTTGGCATCCGGCACGGTATCGTATTTGGTTCATAAAGGGAGAGGGATTGTAAATAATTGAGAAACAAAGCAACGTCCCGCTCTACGATTTAATACTTTCCTCAGATGAACCCGTTGGAAACCAAAAAAACTTTACAGCCGAGCTTATCGTTGAAGATAATCCCCCAATTGAAGACGGCGAATATATCATGACAGTTGAAGCGAAGGATTTAACTGGTAATTCCATTCTTGCCTTAAACCAAGATCAAACAACCATAAATCCCGCGACGCAATTAACAAGAAACGCCGAAGGAACCATGCAAGGAATCGGCGGAAGCGACACACAGGAGATTACAATGAAGAAAATAATTTTATCAACGGCAATATTATTGGGAGTTACAAATTTTGCAATGGCGGAAAACAATGGAATTGATAGGTCAACCGAAACGCAAGAAATGGAAAATTACACATCCGAGGTTTTAATAGTGGGCAAATGGGGAAGGGGTGACAAAGAGTTTGGCCTTACTAAGCGTGAGGACGGACCCGATGTCGGTCCGAACGCAATTGCAGTTGATAAAGCCGAAAATCTATATATTCTCGATCCAGCGAACAAAAGAATTGTTGTATATAAAAAAAACGGAAAATATTTGAATTCCATTTCGCTTGAATCGTTGAAACAGTATCAGCTTTATAGTTCATTGGGAAATTCTTTTGCGGTTGATTCGTCCGGCAATATATTTATTTTCACACAAAATCGAGATTTTTACTATGGTTCTGTGGTTGTAAAAATTGATCGGCAAGGAAAAATATTGCGCCAATATGCAAGTCTTGCTCCCCTTAAAGAAAATTTTGACCCGTCAAGTTCTAAATTCCTAGAGCGTTTTAATAAAATTAAAAAAGCACCGGAAATGAATATCTTTCCTGAAACCGTGGGGAAATTGATGGGGCCAGTTGTTGATAATGATGGTAATGTGTACGCAATGGCGGAGCAAGGGATATTAATTCCTTTGTCACAAGAGATAAACATGAAGATAACTTCTTACCCCGGTCATCCCATGGAAAACCGTAAAAACTATATTGTTCGCGATCCTAAAGTTCCCTTGACAAAATATTTGCCCAAAAAACCAGCTCTTATAAAAAATCTGTTTGTAAAGACGGCTAAAGGCAAGATTATTGCAACTATTAATGCTAATGATATACAAAAATATTTACCGACTGCTGCGAAAATTGACGGTATTCACTATAAAAGAAGTGATATTTTTGGGAACAAGTTTTTTCTTATATGGACGGAAGATATAGGGAATAGATGCTTTGTGATTAGGTTTGATCCAAATTGGCGCCCGACAGTTTTAACTGCGATACAAAATGTCTCGTACCATCCGTTTGTAATAAGCCATGACGGCAATATTTTACAATTGGTTTGGGATTCGGCCAAAATAGACGATGGTGTTAAAATCCTGAAATGGATGGTAAAGCCATGACTCAGTTAAAACTTGTGGTTGCCTTATTACTTTGTTGTGTTGATGTGGGTTTTTGCATCAACACCGGTAGTAATTTACTTTCTACTGCTCGACAATATGATGGGCGAGATTATAGTGATATAGGGGAGCCACCAAATCTTTATTATTCTGGAGACAAAAAGGGGGACTTTTATCTGTACCATTATTATTGGGGGTCAAGTTCTTGGAATGGCGAAGATTCTTGGGCAGGAGCTTTTGATTGTTCTGGACTTGTTTCGTATGCAGCAAACTTAAGACGACATTATAGTGCAAGCGAATTGAAAAGTGTTTTAGGGTCATCAAAAACATGGGACAATGCAAGTGTTGGCGATGTGATTTCATTTGAAGATATCAATCATGTTTCTATTTTTGTGAACAGAATCTGGAACGATGACATAGATGATTATGAAATAACAGTATTTCATGCAACATCATATAATAGTGTTTCCAGCGTGCTTCAAGAGACTTATCGTCAGTCTTATTATACTGTAACTCACACGGCTCACCCTCATGAATTTATTTCCGATTCCATTATACCGCAAATTAGTACAAAAATAATTGAAGACGATATCAATCTTGAGAATTATGAGGTCTATAATCACTCAATCAGTATAGATTATGGCGCAACTGACAATATTACCGAATATAGAGGACCATTCATCAAAGCAAATTATCTCGATTTAAAGAAATTCGATGAAGATGGGAATTATGAATTGCACATCATTGCTGAAGATTGGGCAAGAAATATTAATGATACAACGGTAAATTTCACAATAGACCGAACGCCTCCAACAATAACCTATCTCAACCTTCAAGAAACCCCACATTTCACTTGTAAAGATAACGATAATTGCGGCGCCCCCGAGGACCCTAAACATATCCTTTGGACACCATCAAAATTTACCATTGAGGACATTTCCGGTGTAACTGCGCTTAACATTTATAAAGGCAACTTCGGCGAATTGTATTATTCAGAAACCCTTGAAGATATTGAAAACATAAACAGAACATTCACATTTATTGAAGGCTCAACATATACAATGGTAGCAACGGATACCTTGGAGCAATCCACAACAATGTATTTCATTGTAGACGCATTCAGGCCCTATCTTAAAAAAGCAGAAATTATAAGAGACTTTGACGACGACACAAAATATTCCAAAGAATGGACTCTTAACGGAACAATCCTAACATACCTTGAACCCAAGATAGAGGATGTTTTGGGCAATTACAATTACACAATAAAATTTGAATTCAGCGAACCGGTGGTAAATCCGACCCTTTCCTCCATAGACACACTTAGCAATTTTACACTTTCCTCAGATGAACCCGTTGGAAACCAAAAAAACTTCACAGCCGAGCTTATCGTTGAAGACAATCCCCCAATTGAAGGCGACGAATATATCATGACCGTTAAAGCCGCCGACTTGACAGGAAATAACCTTCTTGCCTTAAACCAAGATCAAACAACCATAAACCCCGTAACGCAATTAACAAGAAACGCCGAAGGAACCATGCAAGGAACAGGCGGAAGCGACACATCAGTTGTTTTTACAATAGACCGCGAGCCGCCGACAATCAAATTAAACGATATTACCGACTTATACGGCATACAAACACAAATAGTTTTCATACAAAAAACACGGTTTCCCATGGAAGTTTATGATGAACTAACCGGAACAATACAAGTAGCCATACTAAACAATGAAGGTGTTCATGTTGAAGGCCAAGTTTTCCCCGAGCCGCAAAACAATTTCCAAGACACCTTCAATTTAGGCTATGGACAATATACGGCAATGGCGATGGACGAGGCGGAAAACATAACAAGCGTGCCGTTCAGGATAGTTGAACTAACATTGAAAGTTTCAACATCCGCCTCAATCGCGGATGTAAGCCGCTACGCGTTTTCAGCCGATATAAACATAAAAGCCACATCCAATTCAGGCCTTAGCACGATTACATTACAGGATAGCGATTTTGAATTATTGAATTTAGAACCTGTAGCCGGAATAAACGCATTCGTTGATTTCAATATAAGCGGAAGCATCGCCGATTACTATGACGGAGAGGGGGACGTTGCTTTGTTTCTTTAATATTGTAAAATATAAATATGCCAAGACAACCAAGAATAGATATTGAAGGACAAATGTATCATGTCATATCCCGCGGAATAGAACGCAGAAAAATCTTTTTAGGCAAGGAAG
>JAHIOG010000452.1 GCA_018895675.1 bacterium | reverse complement strand
TCAACGCCAATGTCTGTCCATACGATATTGGCTTGCCGGATGCAGTTATAAGAGGATCGCTGTCAGTTTGTTCTTCAACGGCATTGCAAGCTGTAATAAAAACTTTTTGAATTATAAAATCATTCTTTTCCTTTATCAATTTTCTTATCCTGCATTCAAGAAATTCAACATGGTTTGAGAGTGAATCGGCTGACGTCATTGCTGATTTTTGATCATAATCCATCATTATCAAGAACTTGTCAAATTGAAAAAACAAGCTTATTAAAATGAATATAAGCAAAAAGTTTAAAACCAAAGATATTTTCCAGATCCTTTTATGTTTCACAGTCTTAAACTCCTTCATTATGTTCAAACAATCTCCTTCACCAAAAACATTTTAAACTAAGGAATCAAGAACTTTTTCTAACTCTTTGGCTACTTTTTTACTTCCCAAACCGGAAACTTCTGCAATAATTTCATTATCGGGAATCTCTCCCTTAACACTGGTAAAAAGTTTTGAAGCGTGAAAATTATATCCATTCCATTCTACTACTGAAGAATATTTAGTCTTGCTTATTTCATTAATTAAGACCTCTTTAATGTCTTCTTTATTTTCGTTATGTTTTTTCCTTATTGTCCCGCTCATATTCCCTCACTTCAATTTTCTATCATATCTGAGTTTTTAACCAGATTTTTCTAAGTTTTAATTTTGAAAACCCCCTCACAGTATTTGTGACCTTCAGGGAGAGTTGAGTTAAATTTAAACTTGGCAGCTGGATTTATTGCTTTAGCCACATTATTTATATATTCGCTGCACATATAAGCACAATCTACCCATCCCGGTTCTTGATCCAGCCCCATACTTTTAATCACGGAATACTTCCAGCAGGAACTCATACGAATAATTGATTGTTTAGCGCTTTTTGTTAGAACCTTAACTTTAGGGCTGCCGATAATTGATGACATTGCCCCGTAAGTGTTGGCTATGGCAGCAGCATCACTTCCCTTGATGCCCAGCCTCTTCTTTGATAATAGATATTTTTGCCCGATTGACTCCAGAGCAATTTTCTTGGCTTCTAAAAGGTCTTTCCATGATCCCCTCTGTCTTTTAATCAAATCCTTCTCCATCTGATAATTAGCCTTAGTGTATTTAACAAGGTATATAATTCTTACCCAGTCTTTGCTTGCCACTTCGAATTTTTCTCTTGTAGGCAGTTTTTTTATAACTTCCTCGATAGAATCAAAAAGAACATCCTTCATTTCAGGCATCATTTCTTCAAATATTTCCTGCGCTTGTTGTATGCAATCAACAGCCTTTTTATGTTCTCCCAGAGCTTGATATATTTCGCCAAATGTCACAAAAGGAAGCGTTTTGTCCTGAGCTTTACTGACTGCTTGTTTCGCCTTCTCCATAGCCAGATCGAGCTGTCCGATATTCATATATAAATCTGCTAAATTATTATAGATAATAGCGGCATTACCCGAATCTTCATTTAAGGCTTTCAGGTAGTGTCGGATTGAGTCGCCATAATCACCTTTACCGGCACATCTATGCCCCATTCTCATAGAATTACTCCAACCTATCTTGTCAAGGCTATACTTTGCTATTAGATCACATCCCCAAATTCAGAAAATTGATAAAGTTGCTCTTTAAATTGAAATTCATAAAGAACTCTCTCATATAGCTCGTAGAGTTTTTCATCAGATATGTGTTTTAATTCTATTACACCTTTTTGAAGCTGGTATGAATACCGGCTCCAGTCAAGAGTTTTTAACATTTTATTCTTCCTGCAATATTCAAACAGAGCAGTGCCTGGAAATGGAGTAACTATTGAGAAACCGGCGCTGTCCATGCCATAATTCAATGCCAGGTCTTTTGACAGATTAATTGTCTCCTCAATTGTTTCAACGGTCTCAGTCGGATAGCCCATCATAAAATAGCCATAAGAAGAGATCCCAACTTTCGCAGTCATTTCAATTGTTTCGTAAACCTGCTTAATAGTAAATCCCTTTTTGCAGAAATCGAGTATCCCCTGGTTCCCGAATTCAATACCATAAAAAATAACCCGGCAGCCGGCATTTTTCATCTCATAGAGCAATTCTTCAGAAATAAGTCCTACTCTCCCATCGCACGCCCAGGTAAGACCATCTAATCCCCGCTCGGTTATTCCCCTGCACAAGTCAGTGGTCCATTTTTTATTTACAATGAGAAGGTCATCGAGAAACCTTATATATCTTACACCGTAGTCTTGATAAATTTGTTCGAGTTCATTCAGAACATTTTTTACAGATCGTCTTCTATGTTTTCTACCCCAGATAGCAGGAGCTGCACAGAATGCACAATGATAGGGACAACCTCTTGTTGCTAAAACCGGAGAGAAGGTTTGACCTTCTGTCCATAGCCCATGGTAAGCAGGATTGTGTAGTAACTCACGTGCAGGAAAAGCAAATGTGTCAAGGTCCCGAACAAAGGGGCGATCAGGATTAACAATTATATCGTTACCTTGCTTGAAGGTTATACCATTAATTCCGGAAAGATCTCCACCTCTTACAATGCAATTTATCAAATCCAGAGTTGTTAACTCACCTTCACCTCTAACGCAGAAATCAACCGAATTATTATTAATAACAGTCTTATGTTCAAAATGTATATGGGGACCTCCCAGAATCACCTTTATATCAGGATTGATCTCCTTTATCTTTCTTGCGAGATAAAGAGCGCTGTTTATACGGGGAGTAATAGCCGTTATGCCGACGAATTGAGGAACCTCTTCTTCAACCTCTTCTATGACTTCATCATGAGAAAGATTTCTTGTTCTAGCTTCAATGAGACTCACATCCATGCCATTTTGTATCAACGTTGCTGCGATATAGGAAAGCCCGAGAGGAGGATAGACTTCGTGCATTTCAGTAGTACGAGCGATCTCCTTGTTCGAGAACAGTTCCGGAGCGTAATCAGGCGGATCAATTAAAGTGCATTTAGGCGGTTGATCTTGTTTTATCATTCTTTTTTTCCTTTTGTTTCCTGCTTAACTGCTTCAATATTTTCCTTCCATCGAGCAGGATTTTTTACAGAAAGATAAAAATTCCTCTTCATTCCTTCTGTTTCTTGAGTTAGACGCAACTGCTCAATCATCTTACCCGGAATCCAGTTTCGTTCTACTATCGAAATGCTCTTCAACGAATCAATAAAAATTTCGAATATCTTAGTTTGCCCCTGCAAGAAAACCAATTTTTTCACAGAAAGATATAAAAAACCCATTTTCCAACTTGTCCTTGAAAGGTTACCGGCGTCATAAGCTGCCTGCTCATAAATAAGGACCTTTTCCCCATCAATTTCTTCAGGAGCCTGCCGGTCTCTTATCATTTCTACTGCGCTCTTAATCTTTATATCTCTCTCTAAATTGAATTTCCCTTGTCGTTCTTTCATCATATCTGTTTAACTCCGAAGTCCTTTTGGGTTATTATGAAAAGGTTGTGTGGTATTGGAGGTAAAGTGGTGATAGAGGGTATAAGGGTATAAGGGTATAAGGGTATATGGGTATATGGAAGTATTTGTGATCTTTCCCCTATAACCCTATTTCCCTTATTGCCTTTAACCTTACCATTAATTTTACACAATATTCAGTTCTCTCCTATCTCACAATATTCATAAATTCCCGTCACAAAGGCACTATGAATATTAGAGTTAAAGTTAATTCATTTGAAATAATCTTCAGTGATGTTCCGTGTATTTCCGTGGTTAACTATTACTGGCATTTTAGATAATCTCACTTCCAAAATTCCATTTTTATATTTTTTAATCAATCCATTTGAGTTGACCGGAACCGGCAGAGGAATCTCTTCCAGATATTTCCTTTCCGGAGAAAATGCACATACAATGAGCTTATCTCGATTCACTGTTAATTTTATTGTCTCTTCGCTGACTCCGAATAACTCCATGATAATTCTCAGATAATCTCCCTCATCGAATAAATCTAAAAATGTCGCTTTCCTTTCATCTTTTTTATCAGCGCCAATGATCCACCAACTGTATAGAATCTTTTTACCGGTTAATTCGTCAATCTTTGACCTTTCAAAGACCAGAATCGGATAGCCAACTATCCTTTCACTTACCGGATTTATCACATTTCGAATCCTCTGCAGAACTTCCATATGATTCGGAGCATCATATAGAGATGCTAATTCCTCAATAGTTGCATGACTGTTTTCCCATAGGTAGTGAAGAATAGACCTGCTTTCCGAATCTAACTCACTTGCAATTTTTTCAATTGCAACCTGATCTGCATTTAGCATAGATTGTTCGAAAATTTTACTTTTTAATTTTTCCAGATCCTTAGTAAATACCCAGACCCGAGAATTTCCCTGACCTGTTAAAGATTTATAAGACAGACATAGAGTATCCGCTTTTTTCAATACAACTACAATTTGCTGAACGGCTATTCCCTTTATAGAATCAAGAAAAATCTGGAACAGATACTTAGACTGCTGCCAGAAAATCAATCTTCGATTTGTCAGATATACATGTCCCGGCTTCCAGCCACTGCGAAGATTACTCTTATAAAAACCCGAACTTTTAATAACAATCTCCTCATCATTCAAAAGTAAAGGCTCTTTTCTTATTCCTTTTACCATAGTTGTCTCAAAATCTTCACACGGCGAAAAATATCAACTTTGCGAAAGCTATCTAATAGAACTTCACAGCATATACCTGAATCCTTCTCTGCCATCGAAGTGAACTTTCGCAAAGTTTCCAACCACTACGCAGACTGTTCTTATAAAAACACAAACTCTTAATAACAATTTCCTCATCATTCAAAAGTAAAGGCTCTCTTTTTGTACTTGTTTCCATAGTTGTCTCAAAACCTTGCGAGGATCTCAAACCTCATCAAGGTTACATCAATAAAAGTATTTTATGTCATAATCCTACTTTTGGCGCTATTATATATAGATTTGTTTAACATTCTTAATTCTTCTGTTTTTAATCTTATTCCTTCGATGTCACCCTGTGTTAGTGCAGACTTTAGCTCAAAAATTATCTTTTCTACCATATCGCATTCTGAATATGCCAAAACTTCTTTTCCCTCTTCCATTACCAAACGCGCGGCTAAGATCATATTTTCAGCGCGAATCTTCGTCTGTATTTCTTTTTTATGTTCTTTATCTTTTATTGAATAAGCTTTTGCTTCTTTGACTATTTTCCGTATCTGTTCTTCGGTCATCCTTTTCGGAGATGTTAAAACTACACTATCTTCATTTTCCGTGTATAAATCCTGCGCAGTTACTTTAAGAACTCCATTTGAATCTATATGAAAAGTAACTTCAATCTGAGGCTCTCCTTTTTGAGCAAAGGGGATGTCTTTAAGAGTAAATTCACCCAGACTTATATTATCCGCGGCAAGCGCTCTTTCGCCCTGCAATATATGTATATCAACCTGCGTCTGATTATCCTCCGCTGTTGTAAAAATTTGCCCGGCTGATGTTGGAATAGCAGTATTTCTTTCTATTATTTTGGTAAATATACTTCCTTGTACCTCAATACCCAGGGATAGCGGAGTAACATCCACCAATGCCACATCCCTTACCTCACCGGTAAGGATACCTGATTGAATAGCAGCTCCTAATGCCACTACCTCATCAGGATTAAGATTCTTATACGGTTCTTTATTAAAAATGCGCCTGGCTAATTCTTGTACGGCAGGCATTCTGGTAGAACCACCGACTAATACTATTTGATCTATATCATCAATTGAAAGCTTTGCATCAGATAGCGCCTGCCTGGTGGGAGTAATCATCATTTCAAGCAGGTCTTGTGTAATATCTTCAAATTTTTCTCTGTTTAAACTCATTCCAAGATTAACCCCTGAAACAATAAAAGGAATCCTGATATTGGTATAACGTTTTACAGAAAGTTCCTTTTTTGCCTTTTCCGCAGCTTCTTTCAGTCTCTGACAGGCAGTCCTGTTTTCATTCAGATCAATTCCATGGCGATTTGTGAATTTACCCATCATATATTCTACAATTCTTCTGTCCCAATCATCTCCTCCAAGGTGAGTGTTTCCATTAACAGATTTAGCTTCAAAAACCCCGTCTCCTAGCTCCAGAATGGAAACATCGAATGTCCCGCCGCCCAAATCCCATACCACTATATGATGAATATTTTCTTTGTGCAAACCATAAGCCAGGGCTGCTGCTGTTGGTTCACTGATTATGCGCATTACATCCAATCCCGCCAATTTGCCCGCTTCAATTGTAGCCTGTCGCTGATTATCGTTAAAATATGCAGGCACTGTGATAACCGCTCTTTTTACTTCTTCGTCTAAATATTCCTCAACATCGCTCTTTACTTTGCTAAGAATAAATCCGGAAATCTCCTGAGGGGTAAAACTCTTCTCTCCAATCTCTATCTTTTCATCGGATCCCATAAGGCGTTTTACGGATAAAACAGTTCCCAAAGGATTGGCAACCGCTTGAGATCGCGCAACTTTTCCTACAACAGGCGCCTTGCCGTCTGTGAAAGCGACTACAGACGGGATAAGATTTCCTCCCTCCGGTGTAGGTATAACTCTAACTCTGCCCTTTTCTGCATAGGCGGCTACGGAAAATGTCGTTCC
>JAHIOG010000451.1 GCA_018895675.1 bacterium | reverse complement strand
ATCCAGTACGGTTATAAAAGGAGCATTTGCTTCGATATAATACAATTTCTTGTCAATAGGTAATGAATGATATTCCTGCAAGGCTTTGATTTTGCGATGATAGATTTTCGAGGGATGTCCCCCTTTGCTAATTTCTTCGAATTCAGGAAAAATGTATTTCCTGAACAGTGTCATTTTTGCTGAAAGACCTCCATAATAATAGAATTGCTCTGAACAAGATAAAATAAGCGTTTTGTTATCGATTAGTTGAGCATCACAATAAGGGGATATAAAGAAAGGCATATCTTTATAAACCTGGGCGATACTGTGATTACTCCTCTGGGAAATATGACTCTTTAATCCTGTATATGGTAGAAACTTACTGGGAAGTGTCATTAAATCAATTAGAACCTGGACAAAATCGCCATTCGAATCGAATTCTGTAATTCTTTGTGAAATTCCGTCTATAACTATTAGGTTATCATTATCCAGTTCAACAATATCAGTGACAGCATTGAATTTTCCGATTTCCCATCCCGCTCCACCGAATGTGTGTAAGAATTTTCCCGAGCGATTGAAAACATGAATTTCCTGAGTGACACCATCAGCAAAATATATTGCCCGATTATTAAAGAAAAATGTGCCAAAATCGCGGGAAATAAAATCAGGTTCGTCAAAACTGATTTGATCTTCAATTTTTAGAGAGATCAGATATTTACAGTCTTTTTGTGTGCGAAAAATTGAACATGTCTGCATGGATATTATGATAATTATGATTAAGAGATTTTTCCCAATAATACTTTTCATAATATAGCATCTATTCCAAGGCTGATAAAAAGTATTGTTGAACTCTCATTGTAATCCTGTTTTGGCAGTAATGGCGATCTTGACTGTTGTTAACAATATTAGATATTTCGTTTATTGTAACTTGAAAACTACCGGAATTGAAATGTAAACTCCAACAGGTTTTTCTTTATGAAGGGCTGGTTTGAATTTGGTTTGCTTGATGGCATTCATGGCGGCAATTTCCAATCCTTCTAAACCGGGAGATTTAAGAATGACTGCTTCGGTCACATCGCCATTTTCATCAATGTATGCCTGTACGATAACAGTACCTTCGTGTCCAGCTTCTTTGTCTTCTTGTGGAAATATTACATTTTTCTGGATGGCTGCAAAACCACCGATCGGTGAGGGCGGTGAATCGTAGGGGATAAATTTTGGTATCAAGTTTGATGAAGACAAATCTGCATTATCTAAAGCTGATACAGGTGTTTCATCGGATTGATTGTTACACGCTGTTAAAATGATGAGGATACTAAGCATACCAATAGCCGCTTTTTGAAATGGTCCTAACTTCATCTTGATCTCCTTTCCGCGATTTAATAGATATTCAAATCGCCGGATAATGGTCTTTTTGGAAAAGAAAAGCCCGTTGGCGATCAGGGGCAGCCGGCAATGCACGAGAAAACTTTCCAGGTTATCCATGAGCGTGCGACCGTATTTGGCGGGGTTTTCATTCAGGAGAGCAATGGCGCTGTCATCACAGATCTTTTCCCGCTGAAAATTGAGATGGTGATTGGCTGTCCAGACAAGCGGATGAAAGAAGTAGAGAACATTCAGAATGTTCTGAATAGTGATGATGACAATATCTTTCCGCTGAATATGCGCCAGTTCGTGACAGAGCACATGATTCAGCTGATTTTCATTCCAGTTGAGCGCCGACTGGGGCAGGTAGATAACCGGTTTGCGGAAGCCTTTGGTGAAGGGCGCCGGGACGTTCGGAGATAAGCGTAATTCGACGGGTTTCTTGATTCCCAGTTGAACGGCGAGTTGTTGCAGCTTGTTCTGAACCGGATAAGGTTTTGAATTCTTCAGGGATGAAAAAAACAGATTTTCGTTGCGGACATACATTATCAGAAGTGTCAAAATTCCCGCAGCCCAGAGCAGGAAAAGAATGGATTGAATCGTGACGGTTCCAGCCGCACCCGTTTTCGGTGTTGACAGGATTTGGGTTGAATTGACTACAATAGCATTCAGCGGAATGACCGGTCGTTGCAAAAAAGGGAGGCGGATAACCGGCAGAAGAACGGCTTTTAACAGGAATAGTGACCAGACGGAGTAGAGAAAGACCGATGATTTTTTACGGAAGAGCACGGTTATTCCGAAAAGCAATACGAAAAGAACTACCAAGTGTAATGAGTTCAGGGCGATAATGTTGAACCATGTGTCGCTGAACTGATTTAATTGTACGATAAGCTCAGCCATTTTCACGCTCCTTTTCTTCGATCAGCCGTTTAATTTCTTCAAGATCCTGTTCGTTAAAATTTTGAGTGTCAAACAGGAATGCCGCCATTCTGGAGAATGAACCGTCGAAAGCATTTTTCATAAAATGATTGGTTTCCTTTTTCAGGGTATCTTTTTCTTTTACTCTGGAAGAATAAAAATTGACCAGCCCAATCTTTTCTTTGATTAGATAATTCTTTTCTACAAGGCGTTCCAGATAGGTCTGAATGGTCGTATATGCGCGGGATTTGGAAGGATGGAGCGCTTCGTAAACATCACGAACGGTGGCATTACCCTTTTTCCAGACCAGTTTCATGATTTCCCATTCAAACTTTGTCAATGTTTCAACTTTTGGCATTTTGCACACTCCGTATTTGTTAGTTTATCTACTACTACAGTAGTAGTATAACGGTTATTTTAGTAATTGTCAAGTGTTATGTGAAAAAAATTAATCGATTAATCAAAAACCGTCACAGATTTCCCTATGACGGTATGAAAATTCAACGGTATTTTAGTTTTTATTACAATGGTTTCACCGGAACACAGATATCGAGAATGCACTTATGCTCAGGATGATCCTTCGGGTCATTGTAATATATTTCGAAACAGGGGCGATCATCCGGTTGATATCCGCTGTCGGGTAACCAGCCGCCGTATACCATATCCCAGGCTTGTTCATATTCGTTCTGAGCCAATTCAAATCGAGCTGTTGCGTATTGCCCGCCCGGAATAGTCATCTTGCCGATTTCACCGTCAACGGTTGTATCAGCCGGTACGGGAATGCTGATGCTGAGGCGCAGTCTATCTTCCTCAGTTATATCGGGATTGTCGTGATAAACTGCCATGATTTTAGTTTCGGGAAATTTGAGCAGACCTCGCGGAGCAGCCCAGCGGCAGATCTTTTCGATCAGGGTTCCAAACAGTTGACTGTTTCCCTTATATGCGCCGATATGGCGGATATAGGCAACGGTCATTTCCGGAAGGTCTTTCACTTCAACCTTCGTTTCTAATTGTTTGTTGGTTTTCATTTTAATCCTCCATGTTAATTGGTTATTTACGTCTCCAATATAATCAGAGGATATGTCGAAGTCTTTGCTATCCTTGCGAATCGATTTGCGGAGTTTGCTAACAGGTTTGCCAATCTTGCTTTCCGAATCCGATTGATGATTTCGCCATTCTGTGGCGCTGACACAAAAATAATCTTTAAACGCTCTTGCGAACGTAGCCGAACCGGAAAAACCACTATCCAGAGCGATAACAGTTATTGATTCCCATGGGTTACTGATTAACCGGTCTGCCGCTTTTTCCAATCTGATCCGCTGGATGAATTGCTTGAGTGTTTCGCCTACGAATGCACTGAATATCCTGTGAAAGTGAAAAGGGGAGAAGTGAGCAACCGCAGCCAATTCATCGAGCGTCATGTTTTTTTGGAGGTGAGTTTCAATATAGTCCAGAACGCGGTTAATACGGGCAATATAGTCCTGACGTTGCTGGATTTGTTGCGAATTATTCAACCGACTCGTCCGGTAGAATTATCACTTTTACTTTCCCGTTCAATAGCTTCTGAAATTCAATAGCATCGTCACTTGATCCTTCGTATAATCCGAAGTGAATAGGGATGGCGATTGATGCGCCAACATCGAGAACTGCTTCAGCTGCTTCCTTGACGCTGTTCATGGTATAAGTCTGACCGAGAGGTATGAAGGCGATATCGCATTGGAACTTTTTCATTTCGGGTATCCGTTCGGTGTCTCCAGCATGATAAATCCGGATTCCGTCGATTGTGATTATATAAGCAAGATAGTTTTTACTTTGCGGGTGGAATCGCTTCTTTTTTATGTTATAGGCAGGCACTGATTCGATTATGATGGTATCGATTTTCTTTTCTTCCCGGGGAGCGAAATACACAACCTTTTTTGCTGCTAACTCCTGGATTTTTTCCTTACACGAAGCAGGAGCCACAATTGTTGTTTTACTTGTCAATATCTTTACAATACTGGACGGATCCAGGTGGTCTCTGTGATCATGGGTGATTAGAATAATATCGGCGCTATCTTTTTTCTGAATTCTAAAAGGATCAATATAAATGATTTTATCAACTGCATCGATTTTAATGGAAGATTGTGCAAACTTGTGAATATTTTGAATGAATGAGTCGAGATTTGGGCGGGAGGGATCCTCTGCAAAACAGATATTGATTGCGAATAATATTATGGAAATTCTGATTATTGTCTTCATTATTCATCCTTTCTGACTCTAAAAATCTACGGGCAAGCTTAATAAATAGCAAGTTACTTGCTTCCGTTTTTTACAAAAAGGTTGACATAAGAAGAATTATTATCTATTTTGACATTCGGTAATGTAGAGGATTGAATGATTACTGATTTAGATACCATATATTTTAAACAAGGAAAATAAATCTACGAGAGGTAGAGATAACATGCCGTATTCGGCTTCATAAACGTACAAGGTAGATTTAGGAAGTAGTTATGTGCAATCTCTGGAGGTAAGGTGTTATGAGTATATTATCCGTCATCGGAAATACACCACTTGTTGAATTGACTAATCTGAATAAAAAAAGACCAAAAGTAAGGATTTTTGGAAAACTTGAAGGGTGTAACCCCGGAGGTTCTGTCAAGGATCGTCCTGCTTATTACATGATAAAAAAAGCGGAAGAATCCGGGGAACTCACCAAAAATAAGATAATACTTGAACCGACATCGGGAAACACGGGAATTGCGTTAGCAATGATAGGAGCTGCAAAAGGATATCAGGTCAGACTTTTTATGCCGGAATGTGTCAGCACGGAGAGACAGCGTATCCTTGAAGCCTTTAATGCTGAGGTTGTGCTTACCCCTGCGAAAGAAGGCACCGATGGCGCTATTAGAAGAGCACATCAAATTCTTAAAGAGGAACCGGGTAAGTATTATATGCCTAATCAATTCGAGAATGAGAATAATGTTCTTGCTCACTACGAGACAACAGGCCCTGAGATTTTTTCCCAGACAAAAGGAAAAGTGGATGTATTTGTTGCCGGTATTGGAACAACAGGCACACTAATGGGAGTAGGTAGATATCTGAAAGAGAAGAAGATCGGGGTCAAAATTGTTGGAGTTGAACCCACTGAAGGACACACGATACAGGGACTCAAAAATATGAACGAGTCCATTATTCCTAAAATCTATAATCCAAAGGAGTTAGACGAAAAGATTATCGTTGAGGATGGTGAGGCTTTTGAAACAACAAGGCTGCTTGTTACAAAAGAAGGTCTATTTGTTGGTATGTCAAGTGGCGCAGCGGTAGCAGGGGCTTTACGTATAGCAAACAAGATGAATTCCGGTACTATTGTTGTCATTCTGCCTGATCGAGGTGACCGTTACTTGAGCACAACGCTATTCAGGTCGATATGCGCAAAGTGTCCACCCTGATCTTTATCAAGTTATTTGCTTTGTTGTCCGGGTGAAAGGTCATGAGACTGTGCCTAAAACGGCTTCGCGACTCACTTTTCTTCTCGTCTCAACACTCCTGCGTTGAGACTTTTATAATCAGAGACTTTAGTATCGTAGGCAAAATGACTGTGTCACCGCGGGAGCGGAGACACAAGTACAAGCACGAAGGATGATTTTATTTTATCACATCCCCTGAACCTGTTTTTCGCGAAGATAAATGATCTTTTCAGGATTGGCTCTCATCGTAAACAACTCATTCCCAATCTCCAGCTTGGGAATGCTATCGAAGGATGAAAATTTTCGTTACAAAGCTGGGGCTTTGTAACGATTAAGAAAATAAGACAAAATCGTTATTTGTAAAAAGGTTTGACATAAAAAGAATTATTGTCTATTTAAAATTTTTATAATCAGAGACTTTAGTATCATAGGCAAAATGACTGTGTCACCGCGGGAGCGGAGACACAAGTACAAGTACGAAGGATGACTTTATTCTATCACATCCCCTAAACCTGTTTTTCGTGAAGTTAGACGATCTTTACAGTGGTGGCTATCATCGCAAATAACTCATTCCTAAGCCCCAGCTTGGGAATGTTTACAATGCATTAAATTTTCGTTATATTCAAAAATTATTCATTACCGATGAAAAAATGGAGAATAAAGAACAGTTAACACCAAAAGAAACTTCAGAACCAGAATCTTACTACTTCGAGTTGCAAGCTTCCTGGGGGCTGACCAAACACATGGGCGGCTTGAATGCTACCAGGGATCTAATTGAGTTATGCCATATCGACAAAGATTCATATGTTTTGGATGTCGGTTGTGGTGTTGGAATGACCACTTGTTATATGACCAAAGAGTACGGCTGTAAAGTGGTTGGCATAGATCTTTCTGAAATGATGGTCGAGAGATCAAAAGAAAGAGCTAAAAGAAAGGGTGTTGGGGATAAAGTTGAATTTAGGGTAGCAGATGCTCAAGACCTCCCTTTCAAGGACAATCTTTTCGATGCAGTTGTTAGTGAGTCTGTAAATGCCTTCATGGAGGATAAACAAAAAGCGGTAAGCGAGTATAAGCGGGTGATAAAGCCAGGGGGCTACGTGGGGTTCAATGAAGTCACCTGGGTAGAGACACCGCCGCCGGAATTAGTTGAATACATGTCTCGCGCCCTGGGTGGAGCAGAATTTTTGACTTATGGTGGTTGGAAGGATTTGTTGGAGGGAGCGGGACTTACAGATATAGCAGCCGGAACCTATAAAACTACTGCCTGGCGTCAGTGGGCTAATGAAGTTAAACAAATGAATCCCAGAGATTACCTGGGGGCATGGGGTAAATTTTTATCCCTGTGTTTTAAGAACCCGGCAGTCAGAAAGTATATTAAAGAAATAAGTGTGCCTCCTAAAAGTGTTTTTAGGATTTTTAAATACTTTGGATACGGAATATATGTTGGCAGAAAATAAAAGGTGATTCGCTCGCACTTAAAAATTTAAAACTTGATTATATCAGCTAAAATATATAACGTTCTCTATGAAAATTATTCGCACCCGGGTCGCGACGCATATCATGAATCAGAGATTAAAGAAAATAAAAAGTCCAATTGATAATCTGGAGTTATAAGTGATAAGCAAACCCCCATCATATCTAAGTATTCGAATAAAGGTAGATATATGACTTCAGGTAGATATGTACAAACGTTCTTGGTAATATAGGAACCCTGAAAAATAAATTCAGAAATCAAAAAATTAAAGTAAATTTGCGAAAAGGGAAATAATGAACACTAAACATAAAGTAATATTCGGAAACTGTATGAGTATGACGGAGTTATCCGATGAAAGTGTTCATTTTATTGTAACTTCACCACCTTATTTTAATGCACCGTTTGATTATAAAGGATTGTTTGAAAACTACGAACAATATCTTGGTGTCATAAAACGAATGGCAAGAGAAGCCTATCGAGTTTTACAAAACGGTAGAATTTTCGCATTGAATATTGATGATATGCTTGTGAACGGACAGAAATATCCAATTACAGCAGACACAATAAAAATTTTTCAAAGCGTTGGTTTTCGTTACAGAGATAAAATCATTTGGAAAAAACCTGACGGCTATTTACGAATAAGCAAAAGAAGCGGTGTTTTGCTTCAAAATCCGTATCCAATGTATTTTTATCCTGATAACTTATTAGAAAGTATCGTCATTTTTCAAAAAGGAAAATTTGATTATCACTCTATTTCAAAGGAAGTAAGAGAACAATCAAAAATCGACAAAAAGGAGTTTCAAGACAACAATTGGCACAAAACTATTTGGGAAATGACAAATGTTTTGCCCGGTTCAAAATTAGAAAAAAATATTGCAGCATTTCCTGACGAATTGGCTTATCGTTTAATAAAATTGTTTTCTTATGTTGGTGAAACCGTTCTTGACCCGTTTCTCGGAAGCGGAACAACAATGAAAATTGCAAGACAATTATACCGAAACTCTATCGGCTACGAAATAATACGAGATTTAGAAAGTGTGATAAGAAAAAAAGTCGGTTTTGAAACAATCAAAAATAGTGATACCTTCAAAGTTGTAGAACGAAACAATGGAAAGTATAGATATGTAACACTTGAATATATAGAAAGTAAAAAGAATGCAGATAACAGCAAAAATAACGGGAATTGAGTATCAAATAAAACTTGCAAGCAAATTAAAAGTCATTGATTATATGGACTTTGATATTAATGAATTGCCTGCAAGTTGTATAGTGAAAGATGATAATTTTTCATTTGGATTATCAAAATGGGTTTCACCAAAACGCACTCGTTCATATCCTTACGAGAGAGTTTATAACACGCTTAGTAGTTCAAAACGAATTACAGTAATTCCAATTATTAAGGATGAAGGTAAAAAAGGCGACAGAGATTTTATTCAATGGGATACAGTTTCACTAATGAGCTTACTTGATGTTTTTGTTGTTTTTACCTACTACAATGAGGCAGAAAAACATCCAACAAGAGAAAACAAGATTACTAATCAGAAATTTGATAATGGTTTAGTAAAGAACAAAATCAATGAGATAAAGAATTATCATAGTTCCGCATT
>JAHIOG010000450.1 GCA_018895675.1 bacterium | reverse complement strand
CGGAACCATAACGACCAATTAAAGTCGCCCCATATTTTTCAATGCCGTAATAAATCGACCCATTGAGAGTATGCCGCTGATCCCATCCTAAAGGAATGATATACTTCCGCGGTTCCCGATTCGCCTGCATCGCTCCGAATGCATCTCCGGGATTGGAGTTCGATCCTTCCGCTACCTGAAAAGTATACGACAAATTAAACCAGTAATTATTTTGATATTTCTTTTCCAATGAAAGGATCACTCCCCGGACATTTGAATAGTCTTTATTCTCAAAAAGAACATATTCCGTACCGCCTCCGATATCAATCGGAACACCCGTGGAAACCCAATCTCTTACATCACGGTAAAACCCTGTTAAATCAACTGTCAGTTTTGATATTATTTCCTGTCGCATTCCGAGTTCATACATAACTGTCTTTTGTGGTTTCATGTCAGGATTTTCACCGATGCCAAACCTCCCGCTCGTCTCAGGTATTTTATATCCCGGATAAGTATATAATAATTCAAAATTAGGAATTTGGAAGAAGTGACCGAAAGAAAAATGCAACACGCCTTTATCGGTTAAAGGATAAGCAATACCAAACCTCGGACTGATTTGCGTCTTGATGTTTGTTTTTTTCCACCATAAATCCTCTCGTTCACTAAGTGAAAGCGTATCAAGCGCCGGATTACGGGGATTATCAATATACGGCTCTTTTGGATCTGCCGGAATTAAAACATTTGCATCAAAATAATCCCAACGTAAGCCTATATTAATAATGACACTCTGAAATTCCAGCTTATCCTGAAAATAAGCAGAAAATTCTTCCGGTTTGTGTAAATAGTAATCCCTGCCAAATTCACCAAATTTCTTATCTTCAACATCTTTTTGGGGGATAAAAGGAGTAAATACGGAATCGCTAATATACGGATCGTCAAAAATAGAATATCCATCCAACTCTAACCGGTGAAATTTGGCTTCGCCGCCAATTTTTATTAGATGCAATTCCGTAACCTGGGACGTTATGTCAAATTTGGCAACTCGTGTATCTGTCTGCCTGTTAAAACGGCTTGTATTAATCGCATAATCTGTGAACCAGTAGTAAGGATTGTCTCTCTCAATGTGTTCCCAATAATGGGGATCAATATAGCGCGGGTCATCCTTGTCATCAAATAATTTATGCGAATACCGTTTAGTATAATTAGCAAAACTAAGTTCATAAAAAGTTTTTCTTGATAAGGAATGGGTCAGTTTCAAACTTAGATTTCGTCCTATATTGTGTCTTTCAATATTTGCATCAGGCACATATTGCAAACCATGATCAAAATCCTTATAAACTTCATCGCTTGTCATATAAGCCAAACCAATTTTTAATCTTGGAAATGGACGTATGCTCAACTTTGAATGGGTTGAGAATCTTTCCCGCCAGTTCATAGGAACATATTGAGGATTGGATAATGTATCACCATACATATTAAAATAACTTTTACCATACAACCAGCCATCGGTATAATTATGACGCGCCGTCGTGTAAAAATTAGCCACTTTTGATAACAGTGGAACCGGTCCGCTAAGATTGATCTGCAAATTTCTTTCAGAAGTTGGATTTACTTCTTCAATGCCACGATAGAGATCATTTTTACCAGAAACATAGTCTCCCAAATATAAGATAACCGATCCGTCATAATTGTTGCTGCCTTCCTTTGTCACAATATTAACAATTCCCGACATAGCATTGCCGTATTCCGCATTAAAAGTTCCGCTAATTACCTGCAATTCCTGTATTGAAGTATGTTCAACTGCCACAGCCTGTCCGCCATCATAGGAATCAGTAATAGAAACACCGTCTACCCAATAGGCTACTTCAGTCGATCTGCCGCCGCGAATATGGATGCCACCACCGGCATCTTTAGTTACTCCGCTTTGTAATTGGAGAATATCGCCGACAGTATTAACAGGCATTGCGTCGATATTTTCTGAAGAAACTCTCGCTTCGGAAGATGTTAAATCTTTTTGGACAGCAGGACGTTCGGCAATCACAGTTACAGAACCAGCTTCAATTACTTCTGTAGCCAAAATATAATTTAAATGCGTAGTCAGGTCAATTTGTATTAAAACATCCTTGATCACCTGCTTTTGATAACCGATCACAGATACTTCAATATCATAGTAACCGGGTGGAACGTTAAGTATTAAAAAATTGCCGTTAATGTCTGAAGCCGCTCCTAAATATGTACCTTTTAATAAGACATTCGCTCCAGGCAATGGCAGATCAGTTCCTTTCTCAACGACCTTGCCCGTTATTTTGCCGGTAGTCCCGGCAAAAAGAATTCCTGAAAAGATAACTAAGAGAAACAAAATGCAACATTTCCTTACTGATTTCATGAAATTCCTCTTTGAATATTAACATTTAATTTTTTAACGTTCTTATCATTTATTATAATCTTAGCGCCTTTTCTCAATTTTCTAATAAAATTTGTGTAAGCATTCTCCTGTGTTTCAGGG
>JAHIOG010000449.1 GCA_018895675.1 bacterium | reverse complement strand
TTATCTTCAAATAGCCCAGCCGTTCACGGCTGGGATAACGATCACGCACCCTTTATCCAACGGGATGGCGTTTACGCCATTTTAAGCAATCAAAACGCCGTTGATCGGGGATATTGTTTGGATTTTATTCACACCCATAAATGGGTGGGCTATTCCGGTTTCTCAATAATCAAATCGCTATCAAATAGCCCAGCCATTCACGGCTGGGATATGCTTTTCCACCCCTGCGGATATCTGGTGAAAAGAGCTAAGGTTTTAAAAGATTGAGATTTTAGAATGAAAACACTACAACTTTTTTCCAACCCACCGGAATCAATTCCAGCTCTTTCAGCATTCTATTTAGCGGATTTAGGAGAAGCTCTTGGTAAACAGGAACTTTTCATAAAACAGTCGCCACAGAAACTAAAAGTCCTGCGCGAGCATGCTCTGATAGAAAGCGCAATTTCTTCAAACAGAATCGAAGGAGTTGAAATAGACAAATCAAGAGTGGCAACAGTTATATTAGGGACACCGCTTTTAAAAGACCGCAGCGAGGAAGAAGTAAGCGGCTACAGGGATGCTCTGAATTTAATTCACACAAAGAAGAAACTAATTTCTCTGAGCGAAGAGATTATTAAAAAGTTTCACAATTTGATCAAGAGTGATATGTGGGATTCGGGAAAATATAAAGAAAAACCGGGCGATATTATCCAGACCTATCCCGATGGCAATGTAAGAATTCGCTTTAAAACCGTTAGTCCGGACAATGTTGATCACTACATCAAAATGTCGATCAAACTTTATAATCAATGTCTTAGAGAACGCTATATTCACCAACTGATTGCAATTGCGGCATATAATCTCGATTTTCTATGTATCCATCCATTTCGTGATGGAAACGGTCGCGTATCCCGCCTGCTGTTCCTGTTGCAATGCTATCAAGCCGGCTATAAAGTTGGAAGATATATCAGTCTGGAACGATTGATCGAAGAGAATAAGGAACGCTATTATGAAACGCTGGAGCTGAGTTCAAAAGGATGGCATGAGGGAAAACATAATCCCTGGCATTATATCAATTTTCTGATGTATATACTGAAAAGCGCTTATAAGGAATTTGAAGAACGGGTTGGGAAGCTAAAAAGTCCAAGAGGATCGAAAACCGAGCTTGTGAAAACTACCATAGATAAATTACCCGAGACGTTTTCTTTAACCGACCTGGAAATTGCATGTCCCGGAGTCAGCCGTGATATGATCAGAAAAGTGCTCAGTGATCTGAAAAAGAGTGACCTGATAGAAAGCATTAGTCGCGGTCCGGGAGCTCTATGGAGAAAAAAGGTAATACCTCTAAAAGAGTGTAATAAAGAGGGTAATAACTGATGTGTAACTTTGAGGAAGATTTATAAAGAGGAGAATGAAATGTTAAGCGTAAAAGCAATTTATGATGGAAAAAAGTTAAAACTTCTTGATAAAGTTAAAGTCACTAAGCCTCACAAAGTAATCATTACTTTCCTTGAGGATGATTCTGACATTAATCCACAGCTTATTTATAATACGGCAGAGGAAGGGGGCGCATATGATTTCCTTAAAGAACCGGAAGAAGATATATATACAGATGATGATTTAAAAAAGCGGTATAGGTAATGAAGCGTGGCACGATAGTATTAACTCAATTTCCTTTTACTGATCTTTCTACAACAAAAAGGCGTCCTGCTGTAATTGTTTCAAAAGTGAATGAAGATAAAGATGATGTTATTGTAGCATTCATATCTTCTAAAATACCCAATGAAGCTTCTGAAACAGAGTACATCATCAATGAAGACCATCCGGATTTTTTAGATACCGGATTGTTTAAAAAATCGTGTTTTAAGATGGATAAACTCCTTACTATTGAAAAATCCCTTTTTACTGGTGAGATTGGTGAAGTATCTGATAGAATTATGAAAGAATTTGATGAACGGTTAAGAAATGCTCTGGCGATCTAAAAAATGAGACAAAACAAAGAGGGTTGGGGTGCGAAGATATGAAGGGATTCTCATCACGAAATCTGAAATATATGCGAAAATTAGCCGAGGTTTATACAAATGAGCCAATTGTGCAACAAGCTGTTGCCCAAATTGAATAAGGATTAAAAACTTAACAGAGAGCCATAAATGCTGAAAGCACGACTAATACGATCCATGATATTAACATTTGCACTATTACTGCTTAGTGGTTTGTACGCCCAGGCGCCGGATACGCTGTGGACAAGGACTTTAGGTAGAAGCGGTTATGACTGGTCATTAAAAATGGTGTCTGAAGATATTGCTGGTATCGTTGCTTATTATCCCTTTAACGGCAATGCTAATGATGAAAGTGGGAATGATAATCACGGAACTGTAAATAGTGCGACGTTAACAACAGATCGTTTTGGGAATGAGAATAGTGCTTATTATTTTGATGGGGAAGATGATTATATAAGAATCCAGCATAGCCCAGAATTATCAAGTGCTAATCAATCAATCTCGTTATTTTTTAGATCCTCTTCATTT
>JAHIOG010000448.1 GCA_018895675.1 bacterium | reverse complement strand
GTTTTGTTTTCTTACAAATAAAAAATCGTTTTTTATATTCAACATCAACCATACGTTTCCAAACCATTTATTAAATGGTCCTCCCTTTGCATACTTTACCCAATTGTCATCAGTCTCATGTAAATTCAACTCCCACCACAATCGCAAGGCCCCTTCATTATTTCCAGTTTTAAATCCGCTTATAATCTTAGATTTTTTATTAAGAGAGTTGCCCTTAAATTTTTCCCGAAATCCATCGGAAATCCAATAAATAAAAGGCCATCCATCAATGATTTTGAGTTTGGATTGAGCAAGCTTATGAGCACGTTCATTTTTTCGGTTATTCAAAACATCATCAAAGGTTTGCTCCAAAGAAGATTTTTTGAATTTTTCTTGTTGATTGGCTGTAATATTGAAATAAATACCTTCTTCATCTTTTCTCTTCTTGCTCAAAACATACCAAGAAGCATCCAGCAATATTCCTGGCCCAAAAAGATTTACCCTATCCAAGCCATAATCAACCAACAAGTCAACATGGGTATGTTCAATTATATACTTACGTACATCTTCAAACGACTTGATGAACATAAAGGTATGCGGATGAATTAGAGCTACATGACCTGTTTCATCTGTCAATTCGCAACATCTTTTGATAAAACACGCATAAAGATTTGAGTTAAATTTAAACGGCTGTTTATAATTGGCATCAATAAACTTCTTCAGTTCAGGGCCGAAATCGCTGCTGTCGGTATATGGCGGATTACAGACTGCGACATCATGTTTTGAAGTCAATATTAAAAGATATGTGAACGCCGCTTTGGTATTTACTCTCAAAAATGTATCACCATTATTAACAGAACTTTCATCCACTGCCTTAAAAATTTCCGAAATAAAGGTTTGCTTCCAGTTTTCCCATTTTTTTAACATCCTACCCAAGCCATAGATCGTTCTTTTTTCGATTTCTTTGATAGTATTGATTTTCTGATCAACTTTTTCTTCGATTCTGACCAATGAACCGAATTTATGCGCCATTTGCAGATCGCCCCAAATTTCCTTCAGCAGATCGGTGGTTTCGCGGTCAACTAAAGCTTTTTTAAAGAGGTGGCTTACGTCTTCATATACCGGCAGGATAAAATCAGAAGATACCACATTAAACTTTTCGATATGGATATCCCGCTTTTTTCTCATGGCTTTGATGTATAAGCCAAGCTGGGCTATCTGGATTGCCCGGTTGTCAATATCAATGCCGTAAAGATTGTTTTCAATAATGAGTTTTGGGATTTCATTTTCATCATAGTCTGCTCCGTAATTGTCAATCTGATCCATATACAGGTCATAAAAAAGATCAAAGGCATAAAAAAGATAATTACCGGAACCTGTGGCAAGATCAACGAGGCGTATTTCAGTCAAAGGCTTTCTTGTTCTTGTCTGCTTGATCGGAGCATTGGCGATTTTGTATTTCTCTTTAATACGTGAGTCCGGGTACATTTCCAGGTAGAGCTTACCCAGGCTGTTATCCACCTTAAATTTTACCACCCAGCGGGGGGTATATACCTGGGACTGTAAAAACACTTTGTCATATTCCGTTTTTTTCTTGCTGGCTTTGTGTTCCAGTTTTTTTGCGTTGTTATAACTCTCATACAACCAGCCCAGAATATCGTCGCTTTCCCAGATGGCTTCATCAATGTCCGGGTCTTTTTCAACCGAATTAAAGGCATCAATGATTTCATTTAACTCAATGACATAAGGGAGCAACGCATAGGGATAGTCTTTGTGATAAAGCGGTATTTCCTCGCCCAGCCGGTTAAACTCAAATTTAATAAACTGTCTTATTCCTTCGAGATCTTCACCGGCCATGTCCTTGTTGTTTTCAAGCCATGCTCTGTGGGAAAATGACTTGTTTCCATTTTCAGGGCGTTTCGTGATGACCTCGGGAAACATCCGGTGGGCTTCCATGACTTTGACTGCGGCAATTCGGTTAAACAGGGTAAAGGTATATTCATCCAATGTTTTTTCATAAGCGGCTGCAAAAGATCCGGTTTCTTCCAGGTGGCTTTTAATTACCCGGTCAACCTTTTCCCGCTTTGCCTTTAAATCCGTCGGCAGTTTTTCAATTTCCATTACTTTTTTTGCCGTAATTCCCAGACGGGCAAAGTAATTGGAAAATGACTTATGCGTTAAAACCCGTATTTTATCTACATGGTCGGAAAGCTTCATCTTGAGGCCTTTTTATTTTTCATCAATATCAATTTCTAATGTATCATCATCATTTAACCCGCTTAGGTTCTGCAGTTGGGTGGTTAGCAAATTACGATACTGCTTTACCGTTGTTTTTTTAT
>JAHIOG010000447.1 GCA_018895675.1 bacterium | reverse complement strand
TTATTTTGATAAAAAATACGAGGATATATGTAATTGTCTTAAAGATAAAAAACAAGAAGAAGCGAAAAATCTTTTTGATGAATCAATAGTATATATCAAGAGAAACCTGAAAGGCATGGAATCTCTTCTGAAATCTAATATATTGACCACGAGAGAAGAAGATATACTGAGGGAAGGTTACACCGAACTCAAACAAATAGTAGAACAATATGAGAATCTCCGCAGAACCTATGGTATTGATGCAGAAGAACTTGAAAGCATGGTAGAAAAGTTTAAGTTAAACTTCGATAATATACGAGAAGCAGTGAATAGTCTTAGGTGTAATTTGCCAAGCACTGTTGATTCAGTACTTGCGGAAAGTGAAGAAGTTAAGAAAATACTTAAAGTTCACCAAATAAAAATTGAAGATAAAAACTACAAAGCGGAGTTTGCGTTTATACGAGAGGAACATATGAAACGAATCTTATTAGAGCTATTGTCCAATTTAAAGTGGGCTTTTCCAGAAAAAACCTATAATAATAAAATAAAAATTTTGACAAGAATATCTCCATCAGGCGAGTTCCTCTTGTTTGAAATATTAGACAATGGAATGCCTTCGGAGAAAAAATTTGGAAAAGGACATTTATTAGTGAAAGATATAGTGGAAGAAATGTACGGTGGAAAGTTTTATCCCCTTATGGAAATAAATCCTATGGAAGGCAATTGGCAAGAAGGATACAGAAAGAAGTTTGTAATTTATTTACCGAGAGTACCCAAGCCTCAGGAGAAAATCAAATGAGGAAAAAGAAAATAATCGCTGTGGTGGACAATGATACCGAATTTGTACAGAAGTTTAGTAATACTTTAAAGAAATTGAATTTATCTAATAAGTTTGATACTAAACTATTTGGAATCAACGTAGAAGAAGACATTCCAAAATGCATTCAGAACCTTAAGCGAGCTAAGGGACTATTGGTCGCTATAATGATTGATATTGTCATCTTTGAGATGGCTGATTCATCAGAACTTCTTGCAGTAGTAGAAATTTTTGAAAAAATAAGAAGAGAATTCCCAAACCTTCCTATATTTTTTGTTACAAAGCACATAAAAGAAGAATACTTACCTTTAATATGTTGGTGTTCTTTAAAAGATATAGATGGAATACTAATTAAGCAATACCTTTATCTTCCTGAAAAAGATAAACTGATTAGTAATGAAGACAAATTCCATGAATACATCCCTCTTACAAAGAATGATATTGAAAAAATATTTCAAGAAGCTAAACGCAAAAGGGATGCATATATAACTGCTTCTAGTCTGTCTATTCATAAGTGTATATTCCGGTGAAAGTTGCCACTGATTCCGGGTGAAAGTTTACCATTTTTTTCTCAAACATATTTTCCTTTTTGTTATTAACCTAAGTGGCAGTTTTGCTACCATCATTTTGATACTTTTTTCTTACGGACTCACCTTTCATTTCCAATCGATATGCGGTATGAATGATCCGATCGCAGATAGCATCTGCGATTGTTTTATCGCCAATAATTTCATGCCAACTTGAAACTGGTAACTGCGAGACAATCACTGTGGATCTAATTCCATGTCTATCTTCTAAAATTTCTAAAAGCGCAAGTCTGCTTTGAATTTCGAGCTTTTGAAGACCAAAGTCATCCAAAATAAGGACATCCTGTTTTTGGATTTTGTTCATTTGTTTGAAATAGGTTCCATCCGCTTTATACAGTGTCAACATTGGGAAGAGTTTTGAGCAATTAAAATAGACTGTCTTAAATCCCAATACACAAGCCTGATGTCCCAGCGCGGCGGCGATAAAACTTTTACCGACACCGGTGGGACCGGTGATAATGATATTCCTTCTTTCCTTTATCCAATTAGCATCAGAGAAGCGCAGGATTGTGTTTTTATCGAGATTTCTATTCAGCGTAAAATCAAGCTGTTCCAAACTGGCCTGATAACGGAATTTCGCCAATTGGATCAACCGGTTCAGTTTTCTGTTGTACCGCTCATCCCATTCGGCATCGATTAGATGAGCCATCAATTCGTCGGTAGTAAACTTGTGATTCATTCCGGCTTCGAGAGTAGTTTTAAAAGCTCTGGACATGCCATACAGTTTCATCTGATTCATCTTTTCCAGGGTTGCTGTGTTATTCATATGATCCT
>JAHIOG010000446.1 GCA_018895675.1 bacterium | reverse complement strand
GCGTTCGGAAATTTCTTTTTCTTCAGAATATCTTTAACGGTAATCAAGCCTTTTAATCTGCCTTCATTATCCACCACCAACAATTTTTCAATCCGGTGGCGCTGCAGAATTTCTTCCGCCTCTTCCAGAGTGGTTCCAACCGGTGTTGTCACTAAATTTTCTCTGGTCATCCGTTCGGAAATAGATTGATCAAGATTTGTCTCAAAGCGGATATCCCGGTTAGTTATAATACCTGTTAACTGACCATTATCAACAATCGGAATCCCGGAAATGGAATATTTTGTCATAATGTCGAGAGCTTTACGAATGGTATTGCTGGAAGACAGCGTTATGGGATTGACGATCATACCGCTTTCCGACCGCTTGACACGGCCCACTTCGGAAACCTGTTCGGCAATCGTCATATTTTTATGCAGTATTCCGATGCCACCCTCCCGGGCAATCGCGATTGCCATATCTCCCTCAGTCACCGTATCCATGGCAGCGCTGATCAGAGGTATGTTCAGATTGATATTTCTGGTAAGCGGCGCAGCCAAGTCAACCTGTTTGGGCAACACGTCAGATTTTGCCGGCACCAACAGAACATCATCAAATGTTAAACCCTCACGACTTACTTTTTTTATCATATTATCACCTGTTCAATTTTTTATCTGATTCGCAACTATTTGAACCTGTTCGATAAAATCCCGATCACCATAAAAGTCATCTATCTTTCTCAAATCTTTATAAAACAGACGGTCCTTATCAAGATGGGACACCAGCGACCGGACTTTTTCATAAGCAATCTTCGTTCCGTCACCATTTGCTAAATTCTTCCGGTAATCGATTCCCTGAGCAGCTGTCAGGAATTCGATCCAGATGACCTGGCGGATATTTTCAACAATCTGCAGAAGTTTTAACCCGGCATTTGGCGCCATACTGACATGATCTTCCTGGTTTGCCGAGGTAGGGATCGTTTCAACGGAAGCGGGATTTGATAATGTCCGGTTTTCGGCGCATAATGCCGCAGCTGTGACATGAACGATCATAAACCCTGAATTAATGCCGCTCGTATCCACTAGAAATGCCGGCAGACCGCTCATTGTAGTATCAGATAAAGTTGAAATCCGCCGCTCGCTTATATTCCCTAACTCCGTCAGCGCAATGGATAAATAATCCGCTGCCAACGCAATCGGCTCCGCATGGAAATTCCCGCCGGATAAAATCTCACCGGTTTCAGGAAACACCAGCGGATTATCGGTGACAGCCTGGATTTCATTATCGACAGTAGTTTCCACAAATTGAATCGTATCAAACACTGCGCCCAGAACCTGCGGTGTGCAACGGAAACTATAGGGATCCTGAACTTTATTACAACTCACATGGGAGTGAACGATCTCGCTATTTCTCAGAAAATTTCTCAGGTGCTTTGCAACTATCCGTTGTCCTTTTTGTTGCCGTACCAGCTGGATTTGATCCCGGAACGGCGTATCCGTCGCCAAAACAGCTTCGACGCTCATCGCCGCCGCCAATTCCGCTAATATAAATAAATCCCTGACCTGTGATAGTGCATAAGTAATCAATGCAGTCGAATACTGGGTTCCATTAATTAATGACAAACCGTCTTTTGGTCCCAGAGTAACAGGATTATAGATTCCTCGTGCAACTAATTCTTCCGCTTGAAAAACCTTTCCCTGATGTTCAACTTCGCCTTCTCCGATCAGCGGTAAACACATATGAGCCAGAGGCGCCAGATCGCCACTAGCACCCACAGATCCCCGTCGTGGAACAATCGAAATAATCTGTTTATTGAGCAATTCCACCAGCTTTTCAATGACTTCTAAAGAACATCCGCTATAACCTTTTGACAGATTCTGTATTTTCAGGTACATCATCAGGGCGACAATGTCAGAACCGATCGGGGCACTAACGCCACAAGCGTGGCTGCGTAGTAAATTCACCTGCAACTCCGCCAGTTCGCTTGGCTTGATCTTTATGGCGCTGAGTTTTCCGAATCCGGTATTTATACCATACACGGTCTCGTCCCGGTTGATAAAGTCCATCACCGTTTTGCGGGCGGCAGTTATTTTTTCAATCGATTTTTTTGAAAGTGTGACAGCGCTTCTGGATTGTAAAAATTCATAGGCTTTTTCAATCATATTTGGAACTCCTGTGTCATCCGGATTTTTTTCGTTGCCGAAAGTTATGAATCAGAGGTCTCGCAATCAAGCAAAAGCCTCTACTTGCATATTACCCCTTTTTCTTTTAAATTTTCTTTAACTGAAAGAGGTATTCATGAAAAAGCTCTTAGCAATCGTTTTTATAATGTTGCTCATCAATCCGCTCCCCGCTCAGGAGACCGTCGAAGTCACCGATCTGGTAGTCCGGCAAATGGAGAATAATCTACTCCAGATCATTGTTGAGGTCCGCAATTCGGCAACGAGTGAAGTCAGTGAAATCGCCGGATATATCGATATTTATGATAATTCCGAGCGAATCGTTGAAAAGAAATTTGTTCAGATTCAGCATGTCCACGACGTTCCGCTCAAGCCGGGTGAATCCAAATCCCGCGCCGTCGTCATTACTCAGCGACCCAATATGTCGGGAACCGCCCGGTACCGGATCACTCATTTTCGATTTTTCGGAGAGCAGAATGTATATATGATTTGTCCCAATTGCGGAGAGATCATATTAAAAGATGAATAATCACTCTCTGATTATTTCATCCATTAAATCATTAGTCCACTTTTTACTATCTCTGATATAGGCGTCAATTTCCGCTTTTGGTAGGTTTTGCTGTATCATCACTGTGGCAATTAGCGCACAGGATATCGGCAGATAACGGATTGTATTATCATCATAAAACGCATCGAGACCGGCGATCAGTGAGCGCATTTCATCGGGTTCCAGATAATCGCTAAACACCGAATCCGAACAGGCGCGAGTGATACTTTTAAGTTTCATCCGGTAAAATAACTTACTATCGAACAATCCGCTTAAATAGGCGCTTTTGACCCAATACTTATATTCAGGGTACTCCCGGCAGATATGATTATCCGCTTCATAAATTACACATCCAATTTTTTAAAGTTTTTTTTCTTCAACTAATAATCGCAGTGTCAATGCTAAAAACTGGTCGTACAGCTTTTTCAGTTCCGGTGAATTCTCTAATAGATCGCGGTGTTTTTGAATCGTTTTTTCGTCACCCCTGACAGCCGGACCGCTCAGTGAATCTTTCAGGGACTTTTTCCAGGCATTATCAAACGCCTGCCCAGACAGCCGTTCCAACAGCCGTTTTAGAGTATCGTCAGAAATGCCTTTTGCCCGTGCAAACTGTTTTAACGCCTGGATCATGACCGTTACATAATTATTTACAAAAACAGCTCCAAGATGCACAGTTTCTTTCTGTTCGGAATTCAGCGCTATTCCGGTAACACCAATCAGTCGGGTAAGATCCAGCAGATCATCCTGGATTATCCCTTCGCAACTGAATACGGAACCGGGTATTATGCGGATTCCTGTTTCTATATCAGGAATACTAATCAATGGATGAAACGAACCTGTCCGGTATCCTTTCTTTTGCAAAGGCTCCAGCAGTTTCGAATCCCAGGCGCCGGACGTGTGAAATACCTTTTTACCGTCGCCGTTTTTTAAAACGCCTAAAAGTTGTTGTACAACTACCTCGATAACATCATCTTTGACGGCAATGATTATCCATTCGACATCCGCCGGAATTTGCGATAAGTCCGCTGATTCTTTTCGAAATTGGATATATTTCCGCGCAAGTTGAATTCCTTTTAAACTCCGGTTCCACAAAAATGCCGGTTCGAGCCCGGCTTTTTCAAGGTAGTGAGCCAACGCTATGCCGGTTTTACTGGCGCCTAACAAAGCAAATGTTTTATTCATTTTCACCATTATTCATACACCGCTGCTGACAGATACCCGACAACCTGCAATTTCGATCCGCAGGTATCACCGGAAGTTCGGTAATCAAGTTGTTTACATTTCGCTGACCCAAATTGCCGGGCAAAGTGCAATAACACCAGAATCGGTCCAAGACCACAGGCTTCCAGACTTTGATCGTCATAGCCCTGTCCCAGCGATTCCAGATCATAGTCTTCGAGCAATTTGATAAAATGTCCGTCTTTCCGGCAGGCAATTTCATAAGGATAATAATGCGAAAGATCGGAGCTGGCAACCACCATAATCTGATCTTTTGCCGCTGTTTTAAACAAGACTTCCGCAAATTCACGGAGATCTTCCGCTGATGTCACGCCAACAGAAACCGGCACCAGATTAAATCCGTCGGGATAAATTTTTTGTAAAAAGGGTAGTTGCACTTCGAGGGAATGCTCGGAGCGGTGACCGGCTGCCGATAGTTTGGCAATTTTTGAATTATCATTTAGTCTTTGACAAAAGTCGGTATCAACCGGCACGGTTCCCAGGGGCGTTTCAAAGCCCTCACCATCAAAAATGGAAACTCCACGAAAATAATCGCCATGACTGGGCGCAACGATAATAACCGTTTTTACCGGATAATTTTGCAATAGTCGAAATCCGTAAGCCGCTGTTTGAGCAGAACAGGAATACCCCGCGTGAGGAGAAATAATCCCATACAGACGCTTTAGCTGAAAACCTGAGTCCGCCACATTTTGCAAGTAAGTCGTCACTTCATGTTCCAGTGACTGAGCCGAACCGGCATAAAATGTACCGGCTACAACTGGTTTACGAATTTTTTCACCCATAATGTCCGCCTAAATCCTTCTACAAAATAATCGAGTTCCATAGGAATGTCAAGACATAATAATGTAGAAATTGTCCGAGAAAATTTTTGCATTTCAAAGCTATCAGTTGTACACTTACATGCAAATTGAAAACGCTTGATGACATAAGAGGAAAAAATATAGGGGATAGGGGAAATATGGGTAATAAGGGTAATAAGGGTAATAAGGGTAATAAGGGTAATATCGATGAGATTTCTAATATTTTATATAACCTCGAAAATGACTCCACTAGTGTTTGCGAAACTAAAAGTAAATACAATGAACTTAAAGATTTTACATCTCTTAAAGCATGGCAGGATAGCCAGAAAGCAAAACAATTTTTTTATACGAAGATACTTAAGAAATTACCTGTTGAAGAAAAATACAATCTTGAGTCACAGATTCGAAGAGCATCGGTTAGTATTACTGCAAATATAGCCGAAGGATACGGCAGATATCATTATCAGGAAGGGATACAATTTTATCGGATTTCCCGTGGTTCATTGTTTGAGCTGAAAGATCATCTTATCAGTTGCTTTGATTGTGGTTATATCAATAAGGAATTACTTGAAGAAGGAAAGGAACTTATCGAAACGGCAAAGATTAGCTTGAATGGATATATCAATTATAATAGAAACCAGATAAAATCTACTAAATGAAATCTTATACCCCTTATATCCCTACCCCTTATATCCCTTATTACCCTTATTTCCCCTATCCCCCTATATCCAGAAACACGTTGCCCCAGAGACCTCTGGTTAGGAAATTTAGTATATGACCTTTTTACAGAAAATAGGTTCCACGGGATACGAAATCATATTCGCCATAATACTGGCAAATTTTACAGCGCAGGTCGCCAAATTAATCGGTTATGCCCTCAAGAAAAAAACTTTGAATTTTTCAATTTTATTATCCATGGGCGGGATGCCTTCCAGCCACAGCGCCAGCGTCACCGCCATGGCTATGTCGATCGGCTTAATTGAAGGCTGGAGTTCCACTCTTTTCGCGATTGCAGCCTGCTTAGCCTTTATCGTCATGGTTGACGCCGCCGGTCTCAGGCAAAACGCGGGAAAACAGGCTATCGTACTCAATCAGATTATCAAAGAATTATTAGCACCCGAACATCGTTTGAATAAAGAAAAATTGATAGAACTTCTCGGTCATACGCCAAATCAAGTTTTGATCGGCGCTTTCTGGGGAATATCAATCAGCCTGCTGCTCAGAAGGTTAATTTTATTGAGTGGATAAAATCCACACCGATAAATCGGTGTGTTAATGATAAGAATGATGGTTCAGTTTTTGTCTCAGCCAGTCCCAGACCCACTTATAGCAAAGAAATTCCATCTGTACCGAATGATCATTATAGTTCTGGTTTAATACAATGCAGTTATCCCGGACCAAGGCAATTGATTTCACATCGTTCAATGAAAGTTCCATTTTAATTTTTAGCTCTTCCTGCCGTAGTTCTTGCAGAATTCCAAGTCTCAGATCATCGATCTTCAGGCTTTTCAGCGCCGAAAGAAATATAGCATCGGGGTAATCACGTTTCATTTGCTTAAAAATATCGTCATCCATTTTATCGATTTTATTAAACACCATTAACGATGGTGTTTTGTACAGATCCAGCTGGATTAAAATTTCATCGACTGTTTTCAAGTGTTCAATGCAATGCGGATTACTGATATCGATCACCTTTAAGATCAGATCAGCTTCCCGGGCTTCCTGCAGAGTACTCCGAAATGACGCCACCAGGTTCGGAGGCAGTTTCCGGATAAATCCAATCGTATCGCTCAGCAGGACGTTATGATACTTGTCGATTTTCCACTGCCGAACCGTTGTGTCCAGTGTTGCAAAGAGTTTATCCTCCACCAGTATGGATGCATTTGTCATCAGATTCATGATCGTGGATTTACCGGCATTGGTATAACCAACCAGCGCCACCTGGAAAAATCCATCACGTCCTTTGCGCTGGACGTTTCGTTCACGGTCGATTCGCTGAAGATCTTTTTTTAATCGTGAAATGCGGGTACGGATCAAACGGCGGTCAACTTCGATCTGGGTTTCACCAGCGCCGCTGCGGACGCCGATTCCGCCGATTTGCCGTTCCAGGTGAGTCCAGCGCCGGGTCAATCGCGGTAACAGGTATTCCAGAGTCGCCAACTCCACCTGGGTTTTGGCTTCCCTGGTTCGGGCATGTTTGGCAAAAATCTCAAGAATGACGCCGCATCTGTCACGTATCTCGATATTCAGCGCTTTCTCCAGGTTACGGGATTGAGTAGGCGACAGATCATCGTCGAAGATAACTTCGTCAATATTAAGCATGTGTATCAGGGATTTGATTTCTTCAACTTTACCTTTGCCGATATATAGAGATGGTGAAATTTTGTTTCGTTTCACAATAAACTGATCAACCGTTTCATATCCCAGAGTTTGTACAAGATCCCCCAATTCAGTTAAATGGTCCTTTACCGTTTCCTGTGATCGATACGGCGTCATGACCCCAACCAATAATACGCGTTCAGCCACTGATCAATTTCCCTCTCAGTTTCCGGTTTATCCGACCGATATAACTCTCCAGCAGCGCCACAACCAACACAAACATAATTAACCAATCGCTGTATTCACGACTGCGCTGCAACTGACTGAATTCATTCTCTGCTCCTACCGTGAACACATCCAGCTGCTGCGGATAAGAAGATATCAAATCATTAAAATCATCTGTATTCAGAAATTCAGGCATGCATTCCCGGGAGGGGATGTTCACTGCAATCCGTTTAATCAGTTTTCCTTTTGATGAAATATCATATATTCCCGGCTCGTTAGTCCTGTCGAACAACAAGTACCCTTTATTGCTTACCGGCGCTTTTATAAAACGACCATCCGGAGTGCGGATCGCAATAACTCCCGAAGTACTATATCGCGATACCGACACCTTAAGCGTATCGCCGGTGATATACTCCGGTTCTTGCAATCCCTTTTGCGACAGATAAAATACAATACGGTTCATCAGCGCCGGAAAAAACCCGGTGAGATGCAGATTACTCCACCTATCAACAGGCGAACTTGCCAGCAATATTCCGGCGCCGTTTTCGAAATCCGCCTCAATAATAAACGGTGTATTATCTTCGAAATTCGCCAGAACCGAATGTCCCTTTCCGATACTGAATCCCGGAATGACATAAAAATCAGGTGAATAGATTAGCGACCTGTTCTCCCGCCAGACATTGCTGAAAATTGGATGATCCTGTTTAATTTCTCCGATTCTTAATTGCTGATTTCCTTCCGATTGCCGCATTGTTCTCCAATTTGGAAATCCCATTTGATCACTCCAGAAGGCATTGAAATCCTCCCGATTGCAATCCTTCCCCGGAAACAGTAAAATCCCTTTATTCATTTCAATAAAGTACTGTATTTTTGTCAACACACTTTTGGGAAAACGATCGATATTGGAAAAAACGATAAGGTCATATGGCAAAAGATCTTCTGAAGGAAACATTCCTGACGAGATCATTTTTGAATCGATAACGGACATCTCTTTCACACTAAGACTTTGTTTAATATACTTGCCATCTTCCGGATATTGCGTAACGATCAGCACCAGGATAGTTTCCGGAATATTGATTAAAAAATAGCGCGTATTATCCATAAGTATGTTGTCGTCGGCGATCTTTAAACAGCCCTTATAAATTCCCGGGTCCGGCGGGATAAATTCAAACAGTACATTCGCTTCTTCACCGGATGGAATACTTACAAGCGACTGTCCGAGTTTCCGGTCATCCAAAAACAATCCCACAGATGATTCCGAAGACTCGCTGTTCCAGTTTTTCAGAAATGCCCGGACCGAGGCGGGTTGACCCTTTTCGTAAATCTGGTTTGGCAATGCGAGAGACGAAAGCGAAACATTATTATTCTCTCCGGCAACAGGGAAAAAAATCAGACGGCTGTCGGTTTTTTCCAATAATTCATTCAGCGGATGAACCGGACGTTCTTCACTCTGCCATGTAGATGTCTGGAAGTCACTTAAGATCCATACAGCTGAGGATAGCTCATTTTGCCTGTTTATATCGTTTATGACCGTTTGAATCGCATAATCAATGTTGCCTTGCTGATTTGTCAGATTAACGGATTCGAGAATGGTTTCCAATGCAGATGGATCTGTTAATAATCCATGATCGTGAATTTGACTGGCGCCGGCTGTTTCGATTAATTTTAAATAAACCGGATAATCAATGCCCTTTCCAGCCATAGTCAGCACAGTCATCCCGGACTCCAGCAAAGTCATGCCCTTAAGGCGATTTTGCATCGAGAGAGAATTGTCAACTATCAGATATAATGTCTCACCCTTGCCAACATAAATGCCGGGTGAGCGGGTCGTACGATATGGTCTCGCAAACGCCAGAACTATCAACAATATCAGTAATATTCTCAACAGTAATAACAGAATCTGCCGGATTTTCAGTTTTCGGATGAGGTCGTGTTCCAGTTGTTTCAAAAAGCGCAGTGTACTGAATTCATGCTGATAATATCGCTGTCTGCCGATCAGGTGGATCACCAGCGGAATGACTGCAAGAGGTAACAGATATAAAAAGAATGAATTTATAAATGACATAGATTTGAGAAAATTACAGCATATAATACATGAACAGAGCCGACAGAGACGGGATCGTCAAATTGTCATCTAATTTCCAGGGAATCAATTCGAGTAAGCTGGCAACGCAGGCGCCAATTAGTTTAACTGAAAAAGGGACATTCGGTATCCACCAGGTTACAACCAGACTTGCCAGAACAAATGCCAGAGCGCCTTCAAGGGTCTTGTCTCGCATAATTTTTATTTTGCCAAAAGACATTCCGACCAGGCAGGCAGTGGGATCACCAACCATTAAAAATAACAATGCCACGACGGCAATTTCTTTAGGAAACAGATATACAACCAGCAATGAACCAAGCAATACATAGGTTGCGCCGGTTAGATGATTTTTATGCTCATGGGGACGGGTCATATCTCCGAATAGTTTCATGTACAAAGATTGAAAAAATGGTATAAATTTTCTGGCAAATTCAGCAATTAGCAGGAATACCGATATAACAATCAGTATCCAAACTGCCATATCCTTATCAATAAAAAAGTAATATAACAGTGGAATCAGTGATGATGCATAATGAATCGCTTTGCGCCCCAGTTCACCTTTCGGAATTTCATTCACCGATCAATTTCTCCGATAGTTCTTTAAAGGATTCATATGGTTGACGCTTTGAAAACACGGCAGAACCCGCGACAAACAGATCTGTGCCGGCTGCCTTTACTTCGGCAAGGGTATCCATATTAATTCCGCCGTCCACTTCAATATAAAAACCATATTTATCCTGATATGGTTTCGCTAATGTGACTTTCGAGAGAGCACTTCTTATCAATTTTTGTCCGCCAAACCCCGGATTCACCGTCATGACCAAGAGATGGTCGATATACGACAGATAGGGCTCGATCGCCTCAAAGTCAGTCGGAGGATTCAGTACCAGACCTGCTTTGGCACCCAGATCCCTGATATGTGCCAAATCCTTACGAATATCTTTACTTGCTTCAATATGAATAATAACCGTATCGCTCCCCGCTTTTATGAATGCATCAATATATTTATCAGGATTTTCAATCATCAGATGGGATTCCAGATGGAGATTTGTCTGCTGACGAATGGCTTCAATGATGAACGGTCCGATGGTAATATTGGGAACAAAATGTCCATCCATCACATCCAGATGCAATCGACGCGCCCCCGCTTTTTCAACAGCGC
>JAHIOG010000445.1 GCA_018895675.1 bacterium | reverse complement strand
TTTCCAGTATTGATTTTGATTTACATGTGTATTTGAACTATCGGCATCATAATCTGAACCCAGTATACTCCTGAAATAATCGTAAAAAGTCCATGCACGCGGACGAGTATCAGCGGAATGGAAGGTATCAATTTTGGCAACTAAATCGTCATAATGGTTCTTAAGACACTCTTTTAGAATAAATTCACACACAAAGCCGGAGCAATCATATTTATAGATGCCATTCTCCTCATCGAGTTCCATGTGATCTGAATGAACATACTTAGTCTCATTAAGATTATCTAATATTGATTGAGCGCGGGCAATGAATTTACCCGATGAAGTAGTGTCCGGTTCTTGTTCTTCAGTAAGTATTGGCGGAATAAACCCAATGTCAATATCATCCTCACTAGATATTTCCTCATAGTCAGAATCATAATCTTCTACAACAGTTGGTGCATTGGGAGATTCTTTTTCACAGCCCCAAAGTATTAGTAGACCAATTATCAATACCAATAATAATTTGATTTTTCCCATAATTTTGCCTTTCTACATGTTTTAAAAAGTTATTTTCTGATTCTTTATTACCATTTCCTACACATTACGATTTTAGATGACTTCCCCGATCTTTTTTTCCAGGCTCTGCTTGGCTTGCATGCCGACAATTTGAGTGGCAACCTCTCCATCTTTAAAAATTAACAGGGTAGGAATACTCCTGATACCGTATTGCCGGGAAACTGATTGGGAATTTTCAACATTTAATTTGCCAAATTTCATTTTACCGTCATATTCTTTGGATAGTTCTTCGATGATTGGGGCGATCTTTTTACAGGGCATGCACCATGCTGCCCAGAAATCAACCAGCACCGGGACATCAGATTTCAACACTTCTTGATTAAAATTTGCATCAGTAAATTCTAACATGGCAACTCCCTAATATTGTGAAAATAATGAATTCTTTTTGATAAACAGGCTATTTATAATATGAAATGTACTTGAAATTACTTTCAATCACAACGGTTAATTACGATGATTTTACCCATTGAATAATTTCCGGCAATGTCGGTCGTTTTCCATACATCAGGATCGCTGTTCTGAATATTTTCCCGGCTGCAAGCATCGAAAGAACCGCGGATACTATCAATACCAAAGTGGTGCTTATAATATGCCAGGTTGGCGGTATATCCATACCGATCAACAATATCATAAAAAACGGTGTGATAAATGGAATATGAGATAAAATAATGGTAACCGTTGCTGTCGGATTAGCGATGACATAGGAAGACATGAGCAATGGCAGAACTGAAATAATAGAGATTATCGATACCGCTTGTTGAGCGTCCTGCTCAGACGTAAAAATTGCGCCAAATGCCGAGAAGATGCCGGAAAAAAACATATACCCTAAAACGAAATACATCAGAAAATAGAGTATATGGTATGACGTTAAAATATCAAACCCCTTAAAAGTGGAAATCAAAGAGCCGCAAATCATGTAGAATAATAATTGGGTCAATCCGAGAAGTCCCAGACCAAGGATTTTACCTGACATCAATTCGGTTGAACTCACCGATGAAAGTAATATCTCTACCAATCGATTAGTTCGCTCTTCAAGCACACTTCTCAGCAATACCTGTGATGACATTACAATGGCAAAATAGAGCATCAGAACAAAAATAATCGGAATTATGTAGGATATTATTTCGCTTTTTTGCTTTTTTTCACCCGTACGCCCCACCTCAACCATCTCAAAATTTACTCGTCTGGTCAATTGTTTGACTAATTGAGCATCCAAACCGGCATCTTCGAACCTTCGCTCAAGCAGTATTGAATTTAGTACCGAATGGACTTCGCTTTGATCTCTATAATTACTCAGATATCTGGAATAATATTTGACATTATTCTCCTTCATAATATCAGCGGGAATATAAACGTACGCATCGATTATCATCGAATCCAGCAGATCCGATGCCGTCTCAATGGATTTTTCAACAGTATGATCGCGTAAAACAATCACCTGATACTTCGGTTGTCCGTTCTTTAGTAGATACCGTTCGTAGATTATCTGCTCAAATCTATCACTCAATTCGTGGGTTTCATCAATCAGAGCGATCAACTTCATTTCCGACCCGGAACTTTCCATCACCAAAGCAGACAGAAACATAAAGCCCACCAGTACAATCGGGATAATCAGTGTAGAAATGATAAACCATTTTGAACGGATTCGCGTAATGTATTCCCATCGGGCAATCACAAAGATATTTCTCATCGTTTCATCCCTCCTTTCACCTGATCGATGAATATTTGTTCAAGGGATGGTTCGATGATATCAACATGAGATATGGTCACTTTAGACATTACTTTTTTGAGAATATCATTAATGTTTGTACTCCGGTCAATAGCGCCGGACAGCTGGTTCCTGGACAATTCCCAGCCATTTTCCATAATATCTGAAATCTGTTCATTATTTCCGTTAAATTGGATCTGAAATTTCCGATTGCTATAATGCTGTTTAATATCTTTTAATCTACCGTAAAGCACCCGTTTACCATCGTTGATCATACAGATCGTGCTGCACAATTTCTCTATCTGTTCCATCTGATGTGTTGAAAATATAATCGTCTTTCCGGCAGATTGAAATTCCGAGATTATATCTTTTAAAACCATCTGATTTACGGGATCCAGACCGGCAAAAGGCTCATCGAGTATTATTAAATCCGGTTCGTGAATAATGGCAAGGACAAACTGCACTTTTTGCTGGTTACCTTTCGATAATTCTTCAATTTTTCGGTCAGCGTAGCTTTTTAAGTCAAATTGTTCGAGGTAACGGTCTGTCTGTTTTGCAGATTCACGTTTCGATAATCCTTTCAATGTTCCGAAATAGACAATAGTCTCCTTCAACTTCATTTTTTGATAGAGTCCGCGTTCTTCGGGTAAATAACCGATATTCCGGTAAAGATCAGCCGTTATTGGTTTTCCACCAATTAAAATGTCACCGCTATCCGGCTGGATGATATTCATAATCATGCGAATGGTTGTCGTTTTTCCGGCGCCATTCGGTCCAAGCAACCCAAATACCGAGCCTTTGGGAACATTAAAACTTAATTCATCGACCGCTGCGGTTTTATTAAATACCTTTAAAACGTTCTGTAATGTAATCATCGTGACTTATCTTCCGAGGCTAAAAACTGGCGGGTTGAACCTATCACATGCTTTTAGTTATTGTTATATGTTTGTCTTCATTTTATTTTGATCTCAGAACAAGCCCGCCCGGCTGAACAGCCGTTCGGACGGGGAACGCCGATTATTGATATTTGAAGTATATTTGGTAGTTTGTTTTTTTTCAATTCGTTTCAATTTACCACATCAGTCCACATTGCTTATAGGTAATGTTGGGTGTTCGTATTAGTCATTCATTAATTCATTTATTTCTTTTGTAATAGTTCACCACTGATTGTCACGGAGTTACACTGAATTATCAAAATAT
>JAHIOG010000444.1 GCA_018895675.1 bacterium | reverse complement strand
TAAAGAATATAAAAAACTGGTCAATCAATATGCCGATGAACTGAATAAACTTCCCCAACGCAGCCTGGAATTTGCCCGCCTGGACCGCGAACGACAGGTTAATGAAAAATATTACATATTGATGAAAACCAAGTTCCAGGAATCCCGCATCACCGAAGCCAGCCGGATCAGTAATGTCCGGATTGTCGATCCGGCGGTTCCTTCCGAAAGACCGGTCAAGCCCAAGAAAAAAATGAATCTGCTACTCGGTATCTTTATGGGATTGGGGCTTGGCGTCGGGATTGCCTTTGTGAAAGAGTACCTGGATCATACGGTCCGCAGCAGCGAGGATTTGCAGAAATTGGGATTAACGACTATCTCAATTGTACCGAGAATTGACATTAAAAGCGCTCTGGAAAAGATTCAACAAGATGGCAAAGTTGATGATGAAGAATATGCTTTGAAATCACGCCTGATTTCCCATTATGATCCAAAATCCACAGTTGCCGAAGCCTATCGAACCCTGCGGACAAATATCCAGTTTATGAGTCCTGATAAACCGCTGCGAAGCATGGTGGTGTCCAGCGGCGGGCCCGGCGACGGGAAATCCACAACTGTGGCAAATATAGCGATTGCTTTTGCAAACTTAGAGAAGAAAGTATTGTTAATCGACGCTGATTTACGTAAGCCGATCCTGCATAAGGTATTTGATGTGCCGCGGGGACCGGGACTGACTCACCGGCTTGTTCAAGACTTGAACGATCAGGATGTGATCCGCGAAACCCAGGTTCCTAATCTGTATCTGGTAACCTGTGGAGATGTTCCGCCGAATCCATCGGAACTTCTGGCGAGTCAGAAGTTGAAAGATTTTATAGCGCGGATGAAATCGGAATATGATATCGTACTGCTTGATTCACCGCCAATTATTGCGGTTACGGACGCCAGCATCTTATCAACATTGACCGACGCGATTATGCTGGTTGTGAATTCAGGCAATACTGATCAGCGTGTGCTGAAGCGATCGATTGATCTGTTATCGCAGGTCAACACCAATCTGATCGGCGCGGTGTTAAACGGCGTCAATATCTCCGCCGGCTACGATTCCTACTATTACTACTATCATTACTATTACTATTATGCCGATACCGGTGATAAAAAGAAGAGCTCAAGGCGCTCTCGCAGAAAACGACCCAGATTAATTGATAAAATAAGAGCTTAGGCATAATAAGATGCTCAGGTATTATTATGGTCTGAGCTGCTGTACACCAAGTAATTATTTCAGGCGCCATGCTGCAATTGGATCAGATTTATAACCAGGATTGCACCGAAGGGATGCAGTTGCTGGATGATAGTAGCGTTGATTTAATCGTCACCGATCCGCCCTTTGCGATTGATTTCAAGGCAAAACGATCGAATTATAACCGGACATCATCCAGGGTTCTGGAAGGATATAAAGAAATTCTCCGGGAAGATTATTACCGGTTTACAGTCCATTGGATGGGCGAAGCGTATCGAATCCTGAAAAATAGCGGCAGCATGTATGTTTTTTCCGGGTGGAATAATCTGAAGGATATTCTCAACGCTATTGAAAAACTTGGGTTTATTACGGTAAATCATATCATCTGGAAATATCAATTCGGAGTTGTGACGCGCCGGCGTTTTGTCAGTTCTCATTATCATTGCCTTTTCATCTGTAAAGATGATAAAGAGCGCAAATTTTATCCCTTTGCCCGCTTTACAAAAGAGGATAGAGACGAAAACGGGCGTAGTCTGCATTACCGTGATAAAGAAGACGTCTGGATAATCAAAAGAGAATATTGGAATGGCGATCAGAAGACGCCGACGAAATTACCGGCGGAGATAATCCGGAAGATATTAGCCTATTCAAGTATGGAAAATGATATTGTCTGTGATCCGTTTTTGGGGTCCGGACAGGTCGCAGTGCTCAGCAAGATGATGCAGCGGCGCTATATCGGCTTTGAGATAAACAGAGAGTATTATGATTTTGCCAAAGTCCGTCTGGATAGCGGTCAGTATCGACTGAAAGCAACTAAACAGATCAATATTTTTTAATTTTAATATGGCAATTCTTTACCGGACGCATTGCCGGGACCGGCAGCTTATTCAGAGCCATTTTTACCCGTTTTCTCACCCTGATAAAATAAAGGGTATGATCATCGGGAATGACCTGGATTCATTACTGTCGGCGTCATTATTAAAAAAACTGTTCGACTGGGATGTTGTCGCAATTTACGATTATCGGTCGTTGTGGTATGATGCGGACTGTTCATTCAAAGAAAACCTGTTGTCCGGTAATTATGTTGCCGTTGATCTGGATATTTATCATTCAAATATCCCGAGCCTTGGTCATCATGTTCTTGAAATATCGACTGATGATAGTTTGGAAAAGCATAGGCTAAGTCTAAACCCGAATTTTATCAGAGGAATAAGTTGTCAGAATTTCAGAAAGAAATATCCGCTTGGCACAATCCATTTTTTACTATGGTTATTTGAAGTGCCCCTGACACATGATGGCGAGTACCTGTGCTGGCTGGCTGATTCATCCTTTATCAATGGTCAATCTCATCGCTTCAAATCCAATGTGAAGGAGTGGGTATGTGACTATTTCCAATATGAGCCATTTATCGAAACTCTAACTATGATTGACATGCGGGAATTTGAAAAACAGCTTACCGGGAGGATTATCATCCCGTTAAGGGAATTAGGTTTAGAGTCCCGATCGGGTCAGGTGCGATCGAGGTTTAATTCGATTTGCGGGTTTCAGTATCAATGGAGTGATCCGGAGCAGGAAAGTAAGATAATCCAGCGCTTGGCTAAATTTATTCAAAAGGTTACCGGGTGGAAAAATCCACGTTTTCCGTCATCTTATGGAATTAGAAAAGGCATTCGGAAAACTTACCCGGTTCAAAGGATAAAAGACCAATATAAAAACATGGACCATTTCTTAGTAGAAAACGCCGTATTCTCATATGCGTTGCCTTATCGGGATCGTATCAATTTTACAAGTTTTGGAAAGCAGTAATGATCTTAACCCTACTACGTAACTTGTCCCAAAGGGAATCTTCGATAAAATTTAATATACCAAATGTAGTATTTATCCCGACGGGTCGGGACTAGTTGGAACTATATATCGCATCATATCTGCCTGTGCGTGAGGAACGAACGCAGACAGGTTTCCTAAATGACGTTGTAGGGTTAAGCGTGAATTGGCGCAAAGTGACCAACAATGGGTGGAATACTCCGATTTATAGTAATATATTCGGTACATGTTGTTTGAAATAGTTTTTGACGGTTTTTAGTGAATTTTGGTGATAATTGTCATATCGAATTTTAAGAATATTTATAAATTGTTACTGAATTG